>NZ_CP024770.1:690375-803569 GCF_011395035.1 Pantoea cypripedii | reverse complement strand
CTGTCATCGATGAACATCAGGAAGCTGCGAAAGCAGCTTCCTTCATTCCTGACCAGCCGGAAATCACTGTTCTGAACCTTTCATAAGGTCTGTTTTTCGCTCAAAGCGACCTCAACCTCTCATGATTCTGGCCGCTAAGTGTCAGAAGCGGACGTCTACAGCCAACCCAAGNCTATCTCGTGCTCATCGCAAGTTTAGCCGCGAAGCATAAAAATAAGCCCNCAGTTGTTCTGTCCATCACCTGGACAACGCGACTTTTCTTCAATACAGCTGACGCAAAATGCGTGGATAAAATGAGTGTGACCGACCATATAGTCCCGATCGTTACGTGGATGCTGACCAGGATAAAAGTCCATATTAAAGGAGAGTGACCGGCAGGTATGAACTGTGGCAAAAAAGAGACATAGAAAATGCCCATTTTGGGATTGAGCACATTCCCCAGCATTCCTCTGATAAACCAGTTCCCCTGAGAACCGTTGTTGTCATCGCCATCACTGAAAGAGGATCGGGGACGTATCAGCANTTGTAAGCCCAGCCAGCTCAGGTAGACAGCGCCACAAACTTTGAGCACAGTGTAAGCCATCTCTGAAACCGCCAGAAGAGCGCCAAGACCTAACGCGACCAGCGCGCCCCATACAAAACAGCCAGCATCAATGCCAAGCGCAGCGTGAAAAGCCTTTTTGCCGCCCTCAGCACAAGCGGTGCGCAGAATAAGTGCCGTATCGAGGCCGGGAGTCAGGGTAAGTAACAGTGCTGCGAGAGAGAATGCGAGGAGGGAATCGTTAACAGTCATTTTCTTTGTCCGAAAGAGCAGATGCTAATCATTTAGTTCCGCGCAATCAATCCAATAAATACTACTTTTTAAAGGTCCGCTTCTCGCTCAAAGCGGCCCCAGCCTCTCATGATTCTGGCCGCTAAGTGCCAAAAGCAGACATAGTTCATGGCACAGTGCGTTAAAATTATTTACCTGACGAGCCGCAGGCCTATTGAGACAATTTTTTTGAATGCTTCACATTCGGAATGCTCAGTCTTCGTACAACATGCAATATGTTTCAGTCCCCGGCTTAACAACTGGAGTTTGCGGATAGTGCCGTCTATCTCCTTTGCTCTTTGAAGAAGCTGAACGCGGTCTAATGCCAGTTTGTTCTCTGGATTAAACATTGTAGCTATTTCATCAAGAGAAAACCCTGCAGCCTGACCAAGCGCGATTAATTGCAGTTTATTGATCACTTTCTCATTGTACTGCCTTCTCAGACCATTACGGCCAACAGGTTTGATTAGTTGTTTCTTTTCGTAATATCGCAACGCTGACGGGGTAAGTCCGGTAAGGTCAGCGATTTCCCTGATATCCAGTTCTTTCATTGTTGACTTAAACCTCACTTTAAGTTGCATACTGATTATTATGCCATTGAAAAGAAGGAGTACGCGTTGGATATCATTATTTTTCTCAAAACTGTCATAACGGGCATTGGCGCAACGCTGGTGATGGATTCGTGGTCGTTATGCCAAAAGCTCATTTTAAAAATTCCACCGTTGAATTATGCGCTGGTAGGTCGCTGGATTTTATGGCTTCCAAAAGGAAAATTCAGGCATCACACCATTCTTTCAACGTTACAGATACGTGGGGAGAATCTTACTGGCTGGGTATTCCATTATCTGACCGGGATACTATTTGCGGTTATCCCGCTTTTACTTTACGGAAAAGGCTGGCTCCATGAACCTTCTCTCTTCATGGGCGTGTTGACAGGTTTGTTAACTTTGATTGCTCCGTTCTTAGTTTTGCAACCCGCGTTTGGCTTTGGTATCGCTGCTTCCCGTACACTTCGTCCATGGCTGGCGCGTCTTTTGAGCCTGATTACGCACCTTGCGTATGGCATAGGGTTGTATGGCGTTGCCGCTGTTATAGCGTCATTATCATAGCGTCATTGAGCAGTTCAGGTTTCAGAACGCCCGCGCTTATTGCCTGAACTAACCCTGGCGCAATTTTGATATGCCGGATGAACAGGGGGTTATTAATAGATTACCCCACCAATCTCGTGCTAAAAACGGACCCAGGCATAAATATGATGAACCGAATTTTTTATGTGCAGTCCTGATATGGGCGCTAAGCTGAAGCCTGCCACGTGCGTGTCATGCCGGTGTCAGGTTGCTGTCGGGTTCCGATCGTGGTGATGTGGGCAGGCTCCGGTAACAATATCCACTGATCAACCATTATTCGGAGATGGACTATGAGTGACATAAATAAATTCAGAGCGCTTCGCCTTGAACGGGCCTGGTCGCAGGAACAGCTTGCCGAATTGTCAGGCCTGAGCACACGTACTGTGCAGCGGATAGAGAATGGCGAGCGGCCAGGTCTGGAGACGCTGAGCGCCTTAGCGGCCGTGTTCGGAGTGACCGTTTCGGCGCTTTCCGCTCATGAAAATGTCGGGGAAAACGCGCTGGATGAGAGAATTAGCGCAACGAGAAACAGGATTGCAGAAGAGACCCGGTTTTACCGCTCCATCATTACGGCGATTGTCGTCTGCTTGCTGCTTTTCATGCTGAATCATTTCACATCCCCTGCCAGCCACTGGTCGTTATGGGTGGCTGCTATCTGGTTTTCGTTAATTGCGGTGCGGGGCGTGAGAATCTTTTTGTTCAGAGAACTGATCAGCAAATGGCAGAAAAAGAGACTGCAATACCTGCTGCGCAAGTAATACAACGACCCCGTGGAATACTGGTCTGCTGGCCCGATACTCAAACTCCCCCAGGAGATCTTCGGGGCAGCTTCGTGCCATAAGCGAAAGTTGGAACATAAAAAAACATCAAACATTGGAAGCACAATGCAATTAATTTGCTGCATCTTGGGTGAAATATTATGCGTGATTGAGGACGGTGCTAATTGCAGGTAGTACCTGAGGAGGCATAATACAGTGCGTGCTTTAAGATTTAATTAATAATGCCCGAAGACAAACAATACCGGGCATTAATTAATGCTTACACTGATTTATAACGTGCTTCCAGCTTATCCAGGAACCCAAAGAGCACCTGATTCATTTCGCTGTAATCGTGCGCACGAAGTTCATCAGGGGTGTTAACGAAGCGATATTCTGCGGCACGACTCAGGTCTTTCTCTGAATGGGCGATCAACAGCTCAACAACATCCAGCGTCAGTTCCATATGACATTGGAAGCCAAATACGCGATCAGAATATGAAACGATTTGACGTGGGCAACCTTCACTATAAGCAATAATTTTTGCTTCCGGGGTCAGGCCCGGCATGTCGTTGTGCCAGTGACCTACTTCCAGCGTCCTGGCAAAGTGAGAGAACATCTCATTCTTGCTGCCGTCTTCAGTCAGCGTAATCGGGAATTTACCAATCTCTTTTTCAGGGCTGTGCGCGAACGGCGCGCCCAGCGCTTCGCCGATCAGCTGTGAACCCAGGCAAATACCGATCACGGCTTTACCGGTTTTAACAGCTGAAGCAATCAGTGCCTGCTCACCTTTAGCATCGAAGTGCGGGCACTCTTCCAGTGTGGTGACAGGGTCCTGCGGGCCACCCATCACAATCAGGAAATCGATACCTTCAGCGTCCGCTGGCAGCTTATCACCTGCGTAAACGCGTGAGTAAGTCACATCATGGCCGTGATGTCTGGCCCAGGTTTCGTAGGCGCCAGGTGCTTCAAAATCTTCATGTACGATGAAATGTACGCGCATTGCAGAGAACTCCATTAGTGACCTGTTCAGGCGATGTTTGTGGCTTGAATCTGACGCTGCTGTGCCAGAATCCCGGCCAGGGATTTTGCGATTAATTCAGTTTCCGGTGCATCAAGGTCAGAGATGGTGATCCGCACCCCAGAACAAGCATTGTCCAGGATGAAACCTTCTCCGCCCCGAACCAGCCAGCCCCGTTGGGCCATTTGCATAACCGTTGTCGAGCTGTTCCGGGCAAGCGGAACCCACACGTTTAAGCCATCGTGATGACCTGACACCGTGACACCGTGCTGTTTTAACGTGCTGACCAGGAGTTCCCGCTGCCCGAGATAACGATCGCGTGCAGCAAGAATTGATTGCTGAAAGCCAGGTGAACGCATATAACCCGCTGCCATATCCTGCAGAATGTGGCTTACCCAGTTAGTCCCGGCATTCAGGCGCTGGCGTAGACGCTGTGAAGTTTCCGCATCGCTCGCGACAAAGGCCATACGCAAATCTGGCCCCAGAAACTTGGACATTGAGCGGATAAGCACCCAGTTACGGGTATTTACCGGAACAACGTGGTGATAATCCTGTGTTGAAAGCAGCGAGAAGTGGTCATCTACTATCACCAGAACCTGAGGATAGCTTGCCAGCAATGTACGAATGCCTTCTGCCCGACCGGCGCTGAGGCCAAAGCCGGTTGGATTGTGGGCCCGGGGCGTGATGATCACTGCCTGTACGCCAGCAGAAAGCTGGCGTGAAAGCGCCTCAATCTGCATTCCTTCCTCATCCATTGCCACAGGCGCGGCCTGAAGGCGGCTGTGTCTCAGGGTGCTGATGCTGCTCAGGAAACAGGGGTCTTCAACTGCCACGCGATCGCCTGCTATCAGATAGCTGGTAAGTACCCTTTCGACGGCATCAACAGCACCGTTAGTCAGATTTAAATCAAAAGGCGTGTTGAGATCAGGCTGAAGCCATTCAAGACCCGCTGTTTCAAGCTCCGGGCGGATCACGGGGTCGCCATACAGCCCCGGTGTATTTCGGATATACGCGGCAAGCTGGCTGACTGAGGGCAGAACCGAAGCTGAGGGATTACCGCTGGCAAGATCACGGAGTACCAGGTCCGGTACGCTACCTTCGATATCAATGGCCGTGATGGACTCGCGCACAATGGTGCCGTTTCTGCCTCTTGATATGACAAAACCTGCGTCCATCAGGCGCTTATATGCGAGGGCCACCGTATTACGATTAATGCCAAGTTCAGCCGCCAACTCGCGCAGCGTAGGAAGCATCGCTCCGGGAGCAAGTTCGCCAGCCTGAATCATTGCACGGATCTGATCGAATACTTCACCTGCTGTTTTGCCACTTATCTTCATTGATCTGGTTCAAATAAAGTTTTAGCCTAGGACAATGTTAATTGAGGGTCGAGCTCTTGTCTATACGCCATGAAAAACACATCCGACTGGCTCACCAGGTGGGCTGCAACCTGCTGGGCGAAAATAAAGTGCAGGAAGCCTGGGGGAAATCACAGGCCATGTCAGACCTGGCCGATCTGAAATCGGTCTGTCATCGGGCATCTTCAGTCGAATAAAGCCAAACTGGTTGCCCGATTTGCCAGTGAGTTCCAGGCTCTGGACTCACTTAACACGGCAGAAATACTGGACAGACGCCGATCGCGTCAGAGCCTGCTTTCATGCATGATAGCTTAAAAATCATAAGTCTATGACTTAGATACTGAGGCAGAAAAAGTGTATGAGCAAAAATCTGGAATTCATGTTGCTGGCACTCGAATACTCCCGTCAGGCATTACCCGTATGCAGACCAAATCCACCTGTAGGATGCGTGATTGTCCATGAAGGTCATGTGGTTTCCAAAGGTTTCACACAATCTCCAGGACACCATCACGCTGAGATAGACGCCATTTCAAGACTCACCTTTCCGATTGGTGAATGTGAAATATTTGTTACGCTAGAACCCTGCTCCTTTGAAGGCAGAACCCCCTCCTGTGCTTTAACCCTCACTGAGCTGAAGCCACAACATATCTATGTTGCTATAGAAGATCCGCACCCAGGAAACAGGGGGGCAGGACTCAATATTTTAAAGAATGCAGGTATCAGCTATACGCTCGGTATCGGCAAAGAAGAAGTAGAGGATTTTCTGTCACCTTATTTGCTGAGGTCATATTAGGCCGCCTGCAAATTTCAAAGCTGTTCCGCGCCGGAAAGGTTAGGCACGCCATTCACTCTAAGCCAACGAGGATGTCATTCCCCTGACTGCCTCGTGCCAGAAGCAGACCTTGAAAAATTATGACCAGGTCAACCCCGCAGACCAAACTGACCTGATCCAACCTTGCTAAAAAATGGTCGTCTGAATTTCGGTTGTGCCGTTTTTACTGAATGCTTAGATTCATTTCCGACCTGATTAAGAGGACGTCGATATGAACTTTGCAGAACTCCACAACCAAAATGAACCTTTACTTATCGCTAACGTATGGGATGCCGCCAGTGCTGTCGCAGCGCAAAAAGCCGGTTATCAGGCGCTGGGAACCTCCAGCGCAGCAATAGCTGCCACATTAGGATATGAAGACGGTCAGAGCATGCCGTTTGATGAATTACTTTATAGGGTTATCCGCATCCGGGCGGTCAGTAACCTGCCATTGAGCGTAGATATGGAAGCAGGATATGGTGATTCAGCTGAGGAGATAACAGCCAATCTCAAACGCCTTGCCCAGACAGGCGTATCCGGAGTCAACCTTGAAGACAGCAGAGTCATCAATCAGGTTCGTCAGCTTGATGATGCATCTGCATTCTCCGCCAGGCTAAAATCGGTATGCAACGCGCTCAAAAGTGAGGGGTATGGCCTGTTTATGAACGTCCGTACTGATACATACCTGCTCGGGCATGAAAGAGCGTTACAGGAGACGTTATTACGCGGTCAGCTATATAAAGCCGCAGGTGCTGACGGCCTTTTTGTTCCCTGCCTGACGTCAGAGATAGACATGAGCCTCATTGCTGAAGCCATTGATCTGCACCTGAATGTCATGTGTATGCCAGACCTTCCGTCGTTCGGCAGGCTGAAACTGGCAGGGGTAAGCCGCATTTCTATGGGTAATTTTGTTCATTCGGCCCTTCAGTCAAAGCTGACTGATTTGATGTATGCGATCCGGTCGCATCAGACGTTTGAAGGACTTTTTATCGATGAAAGTTGTCAATAATGATCTGTGTGATGTCTGGTATCAGGCATTACTTGAACGCGCTGCAGAATATACGGGTGTGTTTTTTGTTGGCGTCAAAACGACAGGCGTCTTTTGCATCTCGGTATGCCGGGCGCGAAAGCCCAAACGTGAAAACGTTGAATTTTATAAAGATGCTAAATCTGCCCTGGCAGCTGGCTTTCGTCCCTGTAAAGTCTGTCGACCAGCTGAAAATGCGCACAGCGCGCCATTATTTGTCGAGCAGGCGCTTGCGCTTGTCAGGCGCGATATCAAATCCCGCATAGCCGACGCGGATCTTCGTAGACATGGGATCAGCCCGGAGCGGGTGCGACGCTGGTTCCTGCAACATCACGGCATCACTTTTCAGGCCTTTCAGCGAATGCAGCGGGTAAATATCGCCCTTCAGGAGCTGAAAAGTGGACGTGCGGCAACGGATGTCGCTCTGGACAATGGCTACGAATCCTTAAGCGGGTTTGGTTACACCTACAAGCGGCTCACTGGCGCCGCTCCGACTCAGACCACGCAGGTCATTGTCATTCACCGGTTTACTACTGCGCTGGGTCCGATGTTCGTCTGCGCCACGGATAAGGGAGTCTGCCTGCTGGAGTTTACCGATCGCCGGTTATTAGAAACTGAGTTTCGCGACATCCAGCGTTTACTGAACGCCAAAATTGTCACCGGAGAAAACAGTCATACACGGCAGACAGTTAAAGAAATCAGCGAATATTTTGCCGGAACACGTCAGCAGTTTGATCTCATACTCGATACCCCGGGCAGTGATTTTCAACGATCCGTCTGGCAGGCGCTACGGGCTGTTCCTTATGGACAGACCTCACGCCATCAGGATATTTCGCTGCGCCTGAATAAACCCGATGCTGCACGCGCAGTTGCCGCAGCGAATGCAGCAAACCGTATTGCGATTGTCATTCCGTGCCACAGAATTATGGGTAAAGATGGCGGCATCAGCGGGTATGGTGGTGGTATCTCACGCAAAGAGTGGCTTATCGAGCATGAAAGGAATCACCGTTAAATGAGTCGATGCGGTAAGACTGGCTGCTCAGAATGACAGCAAACCACACCAAACGCCGCCAGTTCGATATCTGTCTGTTCCTGACGCTGGCGAACCTCACCCCCTAATCCGAATAACAGCTGCGCAGAACCACATTCAAGCACCCACTTCTGATGTGTGGGGCTAAGGCTGGCCACCAGCCAGGCGGTCTGCTGACCAGAGAATGTCAGCACCACCACATCGGGATGATCGTTTGGCAGCACACGAACGTAACTTCCTGCCTGAGAGGCCAGAAACTTAACCACCTGCCATGCCGGATAAGCCGAGAAACCCGATGCGTTGATCTGTCCCAGCCCGATATCACCCAGTATCCCGGCTGGGCACCAGTGACTGATATCCGCGCCGCTTAGCTGCGCGACATAACCCACCAGCCAGCTGGCGAAGAAGCGCCCTTTTTGTCGCGGGTCGCTGCTGGTCATCGTCACCCTGATATTGTCAGGATTAGGGTAAACCGCTGCACCATAAGGGTTGTCACGCATGCTAATCATGGCAGGACCAAGATGATATGGCAGGCGGCTGCCAATGATGTCGCGCGTCGATTGGGTGATATAGGGTAACGATTCCAGCGTCTGCATCACGGCACGATCCGCCGCGTCATGCACAATCGGGCAGGTCGCATGTGTCACAAAATCTATTAACTCAAGCGGCGGCCGCTTACGGTTCAGCTCCGTGAAGTAGCTGATCATCCCACCTCCCAGCTTCACATCCCTGAAAATAGCGCGGGCGGCGCTAAAAATATCGTCCAGTGCCGGACACCACGGCCACTCGCTGCCAGGTGGCGTGGATTTCAGATCGGTGGCAGGAGAAATAATGATGCAGGCAGGGCTGATGCGCTGTGTCTCTGACACCGTTGCCAGTTCAGCAAAATGACGCCGGAAATCATCGTGCCGCGCGATGGGCAACACATACTCAAGATGCAGCGCGATGCCAGCAAGTTGCCTCAGGACACCTGACAAGGTTGCCAGAGGCTGGTAGCCCTCTTGTGCCGGATGGCAGTGAAAAAGCACATAACCGGGATTCATTTCCCGCAACAACCCCACCAACGCATCGACATCCTGCAACATCTCAGCCGTGATAAGAATGCCCGTTACGGGCATGGTCATCTCCGCTGTTGTGGACACATCTGCAGCGGGCATCACTGGCGTTGTCGCCCGTCGTGCCGTCAGGCGAATGGATTGTCGCTGCGGCTGGCTGGCATCAACGATATAGGGCCAGGGATATTCCAGCGGACGGGAATAGACTTTGTACGATGCATCCATCCATGCCCGCTGGTCCTCCATTTCAAAAATATCGCCCTGATAATCGGTCGCAACCTCAATGCCATCACCATGCTGATAAACCAGGCGCTGAATAGTTTTAAACGGTTGCCAGGGTTCAATATTTACCGGAAAACGTCCCTGCTCAGTTTCACCATTGCTGTGCAACACGTCCACCGGTGATCCCACCACACCCACCAGGGGATACAGCACGGTAAAACCACAGCGTGCCGTTGAGAAATTCTCCTCAGCCTGCAATTCAGCCTGGACATGAATATTGTCGTTGGTGATGCGTAACACGCGTTTCAGCGTTGCCCTGTTCTGAGCGGATATCTGACATTGGTTAATCGTGACCACCTGAATACCCTCATCCATCCTCTCGATATTCAGTTGCTGAAGCACCATGGGGCAGGTACCCCAGTTGTCATCGCGCAGGATATACCCCACCGAGCGAATCACCTCGCTGCCCCGGTAACGAATATGCCGGATGTCTCCGGCAATTAACTCCAGTTGCCATGCGCCATATGCAATCATCTCCGGGATCACCAGGGGTTGATCCGTGCCGTAACATTCAATCAGCTGGTTCATATTCACCCCATCTGACCATCAAATTCAGCATCGATATCCTGGCCAGTTTTAATCTCTTTCAGGAAGAGAGTTGCCCACATGCCAATGGAGCCTATCACTGCCACGATCACCCAGGTGGCTGACGCATTGTGCAGAGAACTGGCCAGCGTCCACAGCAGGCTGCCCAGAACAAAACCCAGCACCATCATAGACGAGAGAAAACCGATGGCGGTGCCACGCACCCGTGTCGGGAAACTTTCGCTTTGATAAACGTAACCTGCTGATGCCCAGATGCCGTTCGTCACCTGGAAGATGAGGAAGTAAACCGCCACCACCAACCAGAAACTCTCGCTGAACAGCAAAATCAGGCTCAGTGGGGCCACTGACAACGCCGCAAAGGTAATGACCTTTTTGCGACCAAAGTGCTCCCCCAGCCAGCCACCGATAATGTAGAAGAAGAAGCCAATGAAACCGCAATACAACATCAGTTCGCTGGCCTGGCTGCCGCTAAATCCCTTACGTTGCGTCAGCCACCAGGTGATATAAAAATTACTGGCAACATAGCTGATACCATAAGAAATCCAGCAGACCGACATGGTAGCAATACGCTTTCTGAGAACCGGGGAGTACAGAATCTCTTTGACGGGGTTATTTTTCGCGCCACCGGTTAATTTTTCCTGCTCAAAACGTTCTGATTCTTTAATAAAAACACGTCCCAGAATAACCACCGCAATCGGGATGGTGCCCAATAAAAACACCGTTCTCCAGCCCAGATGGCCAAACGCCATATACACCGCCGAGGCAAAGAAAACCCCTAACGGCCAGCCGCCCTGGACAATGGAATACAGTAATCCCCGATTTTTCGATGGCAGCTGTTCATTCACCAGCGTGATCGACACCGCCAGTTCGGAATAAGCCAGCCCCGACGCCAGCGCACGGACCAGCACCAGCTGCCAGAAACTATCAACAAAGTAGGTTGCCCCGGTAAATAACGCCGTGCCGCATAAACAAATCATCCAGAGTAGCTTGCGGCCCACTTTGTCCATGCTGTAACCCACGACCAGGGTAATCAGAAACTGAGCGCCATAGACAAAAAAGCCCAAAATACCGAGCATCTGTTCGGATATCTGCAACTCTCTGGACATCTCCGGTAACGCCAGCACCAGCAAATTAACGTCATAAGATGCCAGCGACCAGCCAATACAGGCGATGAAAATCAAATAAATGGTGTAGGACCGTTCAGTTAAAGATGTCTTCTTAAGTATCTGTAATTCCATAAAATCCATCCCGTAGTGAGTTTTAATTGTTTTAACGTCATTGGTCTGATAGCGGGAATCTCTGGCATCAGACCCATTGAACATTTACTCATTGATGGAACAAATGTATAAGACAAGGTAAATCGAATGTTAGGGAATATCGCTAAATACGGGATCCCGATCACCTTAAAAACAGTAAAAAGCACGAAACACTCACACACAGATGAATTAACTATGCTCATATGTTCAATAAGACAATTTCCTCTGAACAAATATTCACTCTGCGAGGGGAATAGGATGGAAGTGAGGAGTTTTTTTTAGCTCAGAACAAAAGTTACTGATGAGTACAATTAATCACGAGACCTATCCCATCATTGTCATCACACCCCCAAAATTAACTGATTTCAAACAATAAAAATTAAAACCCATCATCGATATATCCATAAATTCAGCCAATTGACGCATTCACTTAAATCTTGCTTTTGAGTAGAAAATCGTCTTTTTTTGTGATTCCTCTGGCAGATTTACACCGTCATACTGGCAGGATGTTACCCGTACCTTGCACAATAGAATAAATACCCTACATTGAATATATATTCAGAGGTCGTATGCAACAGGTACATAAACTGACTATCAGAGAGAAGATTTGTTTTGGTCTCGGGGATTCCTCAGCCAACATCTTCCTGGGCATGACCATGATGTTCCTGCCCTACTTTTATACCGACGTCCTTGGTATCTCCGCGGGAGCAATGGGGCTGCTGTTTGTGGTCGCGCGACTGGTTGATGCGGTATACGACCCGATTATTGGCAGCGTTGCTGACCGCACCCCGACACGCCACGGCCATTACCGCCCCTGGTTATTATGGCTGGCCGTGCCTTATGGCCTCTCCTGCCTGCTGGTGTTCATCGCCCCCGATTTCTCCCCCAGTGGCAAGTTGATCTATGCCTATGCCACTTACCTTTTCCTGATCCTGATGTACGCCTCGACCGTAGTGCCTTACGTGGCGTTGCTGGCCTCGCTGACCGCGGATCCGCAGGAGCGTCTCAGCGCCAATGCCTGGCGCTTCCCGCTGGCAAAAATGTCTTTTCTCATCTGCTCCCTGACCGTACCGCTTTTCGTGGCCTGGTACGGTAAGGAGAATGAAGCTGCGGCCTACAGGGTAGCCATGAGCATGATTGCCCTGCTGGCGACCCTGTTTATGCTGAGCTGCTTTTTTGGTACCAGAGAACGTGTCAGCCCGATAAAACAGGCCAACACCACCTCATTTATGAAGCAGGCAAAGGCCGCACTCAGCGCCCGCCCGGTGGTGATTTTCTACATTTTCAAAATAACCAGCTCGATTGCCTTCGTAATCAAAGGCAGCGTCACCATCTATTTCGTCAAATATTTTCTGAACCGGGGCGATAGTTTTGTCTCGGGCTTGCTCTCCGCCACCGCTATCGCGGGCATCATCGCGCCGATGATCGCGTTGCAGCTTATCAAGCGCAAAAAACTGTCCGCGCTGGGTTCACTGAAATTTGCCCAAATGGGCGGCGGCCTGGCGGCGCTGGCATTGTTCTTTGTCAGCCCGGAACAGCTATGGCTGGCTGTTGGCTTACTGGTGGTTTCAGTTCTGTTTGCTGAAATGGGATCGATCATGGCATGGGCACTGCCTTCCGATTGTGCTGACTACTGCGAGCGCAAAACCGGGATCAAAATGTCCGGATTTATCGCCGCCGGGACATTGTTTTCAATGAAAGTGGGACTGGCACTGGCGGGGGGGCTCGTCGGTCTGGTGCTCAGCCTGAGCGGTTATCACGCCGGGGCAGCCGTTTCGCCGCAGACCATG
This sequence comes from Pantoea cypripedii, assembly GCF_011395035.1. Lineage (NCBI taxonomy): Bacteria > Pseudomonadati > Pseudomonadota > Gammaproteobacteria > Enterobacterales > Erwiniaceae > Pantoea > Pantoea cypripedii. The sequence continues at coordinate 790,703 of NZ_CP024770.1, read as the reverse complement.
AGCGCCATTATTTTCCTTATTGCCGGGGTACCCGCGATTTTCCACGGCATCAGCCTGCTGTTGATCATGTTCTTATCCCTTGAAGACAACAGTGCCGCGGCCCGAATCATTCCACCCGCACAACCTTCCGTTGCTCATCAGATTAAGGAACCCTGATATGTTAGTTTCACCACAAAAGCTGCATGTTCCTCAGTGGGGACGCGCTGAATTTGTTTTTCTGGTCAATGCCGATGCCAGTCACTTTACCGATACCTGGATCACGGCCATCTTTCGCCACCAGCAGGAAGAGAAAACGGTACGGGGATTTTATGACGATGACGGGCGTTTCCTGATTCGCTTTATGCCTGAGCGTGAAGGCAGCTGGACTTTCACCACCGCCAGTAACCATCCGGCCCTGCATAACCAGCAGGGCGAAGTGATTTGCGTAGCAGCAGACGAGGATGCGACCGGGCCGGTAAGATCGGCTGAGACATGGCATTTCAGCTATGCCAACGGGCAACCCTATTATCCTTTTGGCACCACGGCGTATGTCTGGAATTACCAGTCGGAAGAGGTACAGGAGCAGACGCTGGCGTCACTTTCACACTCGCCATTCAATAAAATCAGGATGTGTGTTTTCCCGAAACATTACACCTATAACTTCCGGGAACCGGAACGTTTTCCTTTTCCCGGCGACATCACCTCTGGCTTCGATTTCACCCGCTTTGACTGCCAGTTTTTCCGTCAGCTGGAAAATCAGATCGATGCCCTGCAAGCACGCGGCATTGAGGCTGATCTGATTATCTTTCACCCCTACGACCGCTGGGGCTTCTCGGAAATGGATGATGAGGTGGATCAACGCTATGTCAGCTATCTGGTGGCGCGTCTGGCGAGTTTCAGCAATGTCTGGTGGTCACTGGCCAATGAATTCGACCTGCTGCTGAAAAAGCCGATGTCGTTCTGGGACAATGTTTTTCAGCAAATTACCGCAGAAGACCCGTATCAGCACCTGGTTTCAATCCATAACTGGCACAACCCTCCCCTGCACTACACCAGCAATGCACATTGGTATGATCAGAAGCAGCCGTGGGTCAGCCATGCCAGCATCCAGCATCACGATTTGTGGTTTGTACCCGGCTGGCGCGAAGCCTTCCGTAAACCGGTGGTGATTGATGAATGCCGCTATGAGGGCGATGTCGATCTGGGATGGGGCAATATTACCGCGCGTAAAATGCTCGACCTCACCTGGCAGGGCGTCTGCCGTGGTGGCTATGTCACCCATGGTGAAAGTTACCTCAGCGACGACGACATTATCTGGTGGTCACATGGCGGGAAACTGAAAGGGGAAAGCAGCCCGCGTATCGGTTATCTGCTGCAATTGCTGGAAGAAGGTGAACCAAAACGCCTGTCGCCCTGGTCAAGGAAAACAGACTCCCACTGGGATGCCGCGATTGGCCATATGGGTGATGATTACTGGCTGATCTGGTTTGGTGAGAGCCAGCCAGGTTTCAAATTACTGACGATGCTGCCGCAAGGTAAGGAATATCACGTCGATATCATTGACGCATGGCAGATGGAAACCCGGCGGCTGCCGCAGACCTGGCGCTCAGGCGATCGTCTGCCATTGCCGGGTAAACCAGGTATGGCCTTGCGTATAACCGCTGCCCGTTAATCACTCACCAGCAGGCGCGCTGTCTGGAAATCGGTTATCAGCACATTCAGATAACCCCCCTTCAGCGCCCCCTGAATGGCGGCCAGTTTTTTCCGCCCACCTGCCAGTCCCACCACCTGCGGGCAGCGTTTAAGCTGCTCCAGGCGCATACCCATCGCCGGATCCTCAGATTCATCCAGCACCGGCTGCCCCTGTGCATTGTAATAATGCAGGCAGATATCACCGACGGCACCCTGGGCAGCAAGGCGTGTCAGCATATTCTTGTCATAATAGTTGCCGGAGTAGCGCAACAGCTGCGACGGCTCCATATCGCCAATTCCCACCAGCGCAAGCGTGACCTTATCGAATTTATCCAGTACTTCGCGCACATCTTTATTGGCGGCAAGCGCGATACGGCTATCAACAGAGCCTTCTATTGATTGCGCCGGCAGCAGCCACGACTTACAGCTAAGCATATCCGCGAGGCTCTGCGTCAGAATCGTGGCCTGCACATTGCCGTTGACGCCCACCCCACCCAGCAGCTGAATCACCCCCGCGGCTTCGGTGGTCAGCGTATGCAGTTCGCTCACCATGGCCTTGATGGTACTGCTCCAGGAGGAAATCCCCACCCATTCCCCCGGACGCAGGCGCGTTTCCAGATAATGCGCGGCAGCGGTGCCTATCGCCTGACGAATAAAGGCATCCTCTTCATCTTCCGTGGCATCCACCACGATGGCCTGCTGCAACCCATAACGGCGTTCAATGCCACGCTCCAGCTCAGAAAAGATATTGGGCGGCTGCATCACGCTGATTTTCACGATGCCGTCTTTAATACTGCGATTTAATGCCCGTGAAACAAAGGACTGCGAAAGATTGAGCGCGCGCGCGATGTCGGTCTGCTTCATCCCTTCGCCGTAATATAAGGTGGCAATCTTCACCACCAGCCTGAGATCGTTTTGTTTCAAGATTCGTTTTTCCGCATCAGCGTTGTTCCCCTCGCTACTATCCCGCAGGTACCTGAATATTTAATCACCTTGAGAAATAAACGTGATTCGAATCGCATTTTCGCACGGCATACATAGCTGGCAGAACAGAAAACCATCACAATTATGAATATTAAATCGAATAAGAATATATATTCAATATCGATTAAGTGCAACGTCACCTGACGTCTGAGGACGCCTGGTGACTTATTTTCACCTTTCAGAATAAATATTCAATAAAGAATTTGTATTCAGGAGCATGCCATGAATCCGTTCGCATTTGAGGTCAGTGACCTGCAAAAAAAAGCACGTGCGATACGCCGTCGGATCATTGAGCTGAACGCCAATAGCCCGGCGGGCGGCCACACCGGGGCCGATCTGTCACAGGTCGAAATTCTGACCGCCCTGTATTTTCGTATCCTTAATTGCGCCCCCGATCGGCTCAACGACCCGATGCGCGACATTTATATCCAGTCGAAGGGACATGCTGTCGGCGGCTACTACTGCGTACTGGCAGAAGCCGGGTTTATCCCGCCAGCATGGTTATCCACTTACCAGCATGCCGATTCCCACCTGCCCGGCCACCCGGTGCGCCATAAAACGCCCGGCATTGAGCTGAATACCGGCGCACTCGGGCACGGTCTGCCCGTGGCCGTTGGTATCGCCCTCGCAGCAAAGAAGGACAACAACCCACGCAAAGTTTTCGTCGTGACCGGGGATGGTGAACTGGCCGAAGGGAGCAACTGGGAAGCCGCCCTGGCCGCCGCGCACTACGGGCTGGATAACCTCATCATCATCAATGACAAAAACAAACTCCAGCTGGCTGGAGCCACCCGGGACATCATGAATACCGACCCACTCGCTGCCAAGTGGCTGGCGTTTGGCCTGAACGTCACGGAATGCCAGGGGAATGATATGCACAGTGTTATCTCCACACTGGAATCCCTGCCAGCCAATGGCAAACCCAATGTGGTTATCGCCAACACGGAAAAAGGCTTCGGTGTTTCTTTTATTCAGGGCAAACCGGAGTGGCATCACCGGGTCCCGAAAGGCGATGAGATCAAACTGGCACTGGAGGAGCTGAAAGATGAGTGAGAAAAAACATCTGGCAACCGTCATGGTTGAAGCCTTTATTGATGCCGTAAACGCAGGAATCGACCTGGTGCCCGTGGTAGCAGATTCCACGTCCACCGCCAAAATCAGCCCCTTTATCCAGGCGTTTCCCGACCGGCTCGTCAACGTAGGGATTGCGGAACAGTCGCTGGTGGGCACTGCGGCTGGCCTGGCGCTGGGCGGAAAGGTTGCCGCCACCTGCAACGCTGCACCTTTTCTGATTTCACGCGCCAATGAACAGATCAAAGTGGACGTCTGTTATAACAACACCAACGTCAAACTGTTTGGCCTTAACGCCGGCGCCAGTTATGGCCCGCTGGCGAGCACCCATCACAGCACCGATGATGTTGCGGTGATGCGCGGCTTTGGCAACATCGAAATTTACGCCCCCTCCTGCCCACAGGAATGCCGCCAGATTATCGATTACGCGTTGCGGCATGTCGGTCCGGTTTATGTTCGCCTGGACGGTAAAAAACTGCCGGTCTTACACGACGACAATTACCAGTTCGCACCAGGCAACATTGACGTGCTGCGTGAAGGCAAGGATCTCGCCCTGGTGGGACTGGGGTCGGCAGTCCACGAGATTGTCGCTGCAGCTGCGCAATTAAGCGATCTCGGCATCTCGGCCACAGTTATTTCTCTGTCATCCATTCGTCCCTGCAATAAATCAGCCCTGGCGGCGGCAATTGCTCATCTTCCCTGGGTTATTTCGGTGGAAGAGCACAACGTCAATGGTGGCGCAGGCAGTATCGTCGCTGAAGTGCTGGCAGAAAATGGCTCCCCTGCCCGCCTGCAACGCTTAGGGGTGGCGGATGGACAATACGCGATTGCTGGCGATCGCCAGACCACGCGGGAACGTCTTGGCATCGATGCTGACAGCGTCAGACGCAGTGCTCTGGCGCTGTTGCAGCGATAATCATCATCCCCGTACCTCACATAAAAATTACAGTCTGTTAAGGAGAATGTCTGAAATGAATACCTATACCTACCCGAAATTTGGTGCCGGTTTGTGGCACTTTGCCAACTATGTCGATCGTTATGCAGTTGATGGCTACGGCCCGGCGCTGAGTACGCTGGAACAGATACGTATCGCCGGGACCGTTGACGACTTATCGTATGTCGATGTGCCTTATCCCTTCACGGAAGGTGTCAGCGTCAGTGACGTGAAAGAAGCGCTGGCAAACGCCGGACTGAAAGCCATCGGCGTCACCCCTGAAATCTACCTGCGCCGCTTCTCACGCGGTGCCTTTACCAACCCGGACCCGGCCATTCGTCAGCAGGCATTCGAACTGATGCATGAAGCGGCCAAAGTGGTGCGTGAGCTGGGGGCTAATTATGTGAAAGTCTGGCCCGGACAGGATGGCTGGGACTATCCCTTCCAGGTAGACCATAAGAATCTGTGGAAGCTGGCGGTGGATGGCATGCGCGAACTCGCCAGCGCCAATCCCGATGTGAAATTCGCCATTGAATATAAGCCGCGCGAGCCACGGGTAAAAATGACCTGGGATTCCGCCGCCCGTACCTTGCTGGGTATCGATGATATCGGGCTGGATAATGTCGGCATTCTGCTGGACTTTGGTCATGCGCTGTTTGCCGGTGAATCTCCTGCCGATTCAGCCCAGTTGATCATCGATCGTGGCCGCCTGTTTGGTATGGACGTCAATGATAACCTGCGTGGCTGGGATGATGACCTGGTGGTGGGTACGGTGCACATGACGGAAATCTTCGAATTCTTCTATGTGCTGAAGATCAATAACTGGCAGGGTGTCTGGCAGCTGGATCAGTTCCCGTTCCGCGAAGACAACGTAGAAGCCGCCAACCTCTCCATTCGCTTCCTCAAGCATATCTATCGCGCGCTGGACAAGCTGGATATCGCAGCCTTACAGGCAGCCCAGGCCGAGCAGAACCCACTCCGGGCGCAGAAGATTATTCAGAACGCGCTGCTGAGTTCAATCGAGTAATCAGGCAATGGCCTTCTGCAAAACGCAGAAGGCCATTTATTACTGGAAAGTAATAAAAATTGTTTGCACAAATCTGAAAAGCCATTCAGAAGCACGAAAAGCGCCCAAAGATAAGTGATGGTGGCTTACCGGAGCGCTTTGGCTAAAAAAACTAAAACGCTTCGTCGCAAACCCGTAGCCGCAGCTTGATGCGTTCTATGTCTTTTGCCTGCACGCCACTTGTGTCACCTTTCTCGTGGAGCTTTTGTCATCCCTTGTGCTTGAAGTCTGGAAACATCAAAGGAAAAGTGATCAGTCTCCGACTTCTTAAAATGATGAGAAGAATTAATTGATCAATATTTAGCCATAGTGAATATTTGAGTCACCGGCGCAAGACGCGCCGGGATTTGATAAGGAGATATCTCATGGGTTATTACATCCTCAAGAAAAGCACAAAAACCGTGCAGAGTCAGAAGTATTATTTCGTATTAAAGGCGAGCAATGGTGAGACCATCGCCACCAGTGAAATGTACTCAACCAGACAGGCAGCGCAGACTGGAATCAGATCAGTGCAACAGAATGGCAGCACCGATGACGTGCGCGATGAGACTTAACGCAGCAACCTAATTTAAGGGCTGATATCAGCCCTTTTTTGTCATGGAGTCACCCTCCCCTAAAGCCGGGCAGCAATCGCAAATTCCACAATGACTTGCTATTAAGTACCTTGTGTTAGCACATTTCGTCCCTGCAGTTATCTGATCAAGCCCGCAATCTGGAAATAACAACTTTGTTCGCAGGGGGTGCCAGTGATATCCTGAAAGCAAGTAACTCTCTGATATGTATGAAAATGAAGAAAGTACGTAATGTCACTAAAGGTGAGAAAACACGCCAACGGCTGCTGGAGGTTTCCGCTGCGCTTTTTGCTGAGCACAGTTATCACGGCACCCGTGTGAGTGACATCGTGAGTGCTGCGGGTGTCACACAGCCCAGTTTTTATAGTTATTTCAAGACGAAAGACGAGATCTATCAGCTGCTGCTGGACAAATTTGATGAGGAACTTGAGGAACTGGTCGTTTCGATGCTGATTGATGCCTCCCTGCCTAAGGAGGACGTGCAGAAGAACATCACTGCCAGCTTCAGGAAATATCTCGACTTCTTCACCCATCACCATCACCTGACAAAAATCAGCATGTTTCAACCGCCGCAGAGTGATGCAACTCGCAACAAGCTGCACAAATGGATTGTGCGCAACATGCATCTGGAACAACAGCGTGGTTTTTTCAGTCAGGAAATCTCGGTGGATGTGCTGGCCGGATGCTATCTCGGCATATTGATCCAGACGCTACTGGAGGAGCCTGACGTCAGCGAGCTTGAAGCTATCAGCCACGAGCGTGGCAAATTTCTGTATGGTGGCCTGACGTATAAAACCGCAAAGTAGCTGTCTCCTCACCTCAATCATTCTGATGAGATCGCCGGGTGACTGGCTGGATTTTGCTATTTCTGCATGTTATACAGAGCAAAAACCAACGTACCCCGCCACACAGGTTATCCGTCAGTAACAAATAACTGATGGGCCTGATGTGGAGCTCTGGAGAGATAATGAAAAAATTGAACATCGCCTTTATCAAAGCCAGCTGGCACAAAGAGATTGTCGGCCAGGCATTAGAAGGTTTCCGTCAGGAATTAACTCAGCAGAATATCGATGCTGAGATCAAAGTGCTGGATGTGCCAGGTGCCTTTGAAATGCCGTTACTCGCTAAACGGCTGGCGGTGACGGGCAAATATGACGCTATCGTCTGCGCTGCGCTGGTGGTGGATGGTGGCATTTATCGCCATGATTTTGTCGCGCAGGCCGTAGTCGATGGGCTGATGCACGTGCAGTTAAGCACCGATGTCCCGGTATTTTCCGTCTCACTGACACCGCATAATTTCCAGCCTGCTGAAGAGTTTATTCAGTTTTATGAAAAACACTTCATTAAAAAAGGCGCAGAAGCTGCGCGCGCGGTGCTGGCGATTGCCAATTTGTCTATTGAGTAATATCAGGCTTCTCGTGATAACAGCGTGATTTATCACGCTGTTATCAGCCAGTTCAAGGCAGTTTAACGCCTGCGCGATAAATTATTGCCCCCGGACAGGACGACCATCTTTAATCCAGTTATCAACCTGCCGCAGAGTCAGGCGATAACGTGCGCAATTGTGTACCTGCAACACACGTAGTTCATTAAGCAATAGCATTCTGAACTGCGCTTTATCTGCAGAATCTATTCCGATGGATGCAATAATCTCTTCAATGTCTTGTCTTTCAACAACGATATAGCGAATTGCGATATTTAAATTTTCCCGTTGAAGAAGTCTGAATGGATCAGGAACACCCATCGCGTCTAAAGTGACTTTATATCTACTAATCGAACGGCGGTATAAATGTTCAAATAAATCAACAGCCAGAGCAACATTGCATTTTTCATAAATACCCATCATGGCGTAGGAATAATCACTCGCATCAGCATCAAGAAAAGACAAAGGCGCGCTATTGTAAATCATCAAAGGAATATTCGCTGCCAGTCGGCTTGTTCTTTTATTTCCGTCTTCAAAGGGTTGAAGATAAGCCAGGTTCACCCAAAGAAAGAATGCGGACTCTACCGGATTTTTAATTTCCCGTGCTTTAGTAACAATACATTCAAACATCTCCTGAAGTAAAAATGGTGTTTGCAGCGGAGTGTAAGTTGTACCACTGATATTAACAATTTTGCTTCTGATCGTGCCCAATACTTCAGGATCCGGCAAAAGGTCCTGCATCAGAATCGAATGTAAGTTACCGATAACCGGTCCAGTCAGTCCATACTCGGGAACAGCATCAACGAGAAACTCAATCGCTTGCTTATGGTTCAACAACATCACTGTATCGAAGTCGCCAGCTTCAGTCCCACTTCTGAAGAGTTCCTCTGTAGCCAGTAATGAATATTTATTTCCTTCCAGTTTTGATGAGGACCATGATAAGTCGATCAATAATTGTTCCAGTACTTTGCGGGCATAGGTGCCAGCAGGCTGCTGACCTGCCATCTGCCCTTCCAGCCTCAGATTTTCCGCAAGAGTTGCCGGAAGTAAAGCGCTGCGGTTTGGAATATAGTTATCAACAAACGATCTCTTGTAGCCCGTAATATCCCTCACTGCCAGTGGTGCCTGAAGGTAATTAAGCAGTGCACGCGCTTCTAAGAGCGGAGACAGCCCTGTATCCTCATGATCTCGCAAGTTTACTGATGAGGAGTGGACACCCGCGATATATCGGGTCCCTCTGCCATTTCCGACCCTTAACAACGTACCTTCATGAAGCAACGGTTCGAGATGCCGCTTAATGGTTGATTTGCCAATATGAAGTGACTGAGCAAGTTCACCTGAACTGAGCGGGATTTTACTGCTGGCGACTATTGCCACAATTTCATCTTTCAGATCCATTACCTCTCCAAAGGGTGCAGTTTATGCCTTGTTTTCCTGACAGGGTAGTTTACGGCCCATTTTAGACGAGATTTACGGTCCACGCATGCATTTTACGGACCGAAAAGAAGGTTTTCGGCCCAAATACACTTTTTACGGCCCATGCCAGGAAATTTACAACCCGTCTTGTTCAATGGGTTGAACACGGCGCTGATGCATTTGCAGAATAATGACGCTTCCGTTGTGAAAGGTCCTTTTCCACTCACCCCAGAGATTCACCACCGCATTGCGGACTTCGATTTATGGGTAACCCGAGGAACGGGAATTTCTTCGATTTAAAAAATATAATTTATTGGAATTTTTTGTTTCATTAACTTATACCTGAATATTACCGCATCATTTCAGCTTTTCCTTCAGACAGGAGAGTATGATGAAACAACATCAACCAACATTACCTTCTCGCCGCACCATTCTCAAACAAACATTGGCTATTTCAGCGCTTTCTGTAACAGGGCTGACAACCTTATTAGTACCATCTATTTCTTTTGCTGCATCACTGAGCAAAGAACAACGTGATAGTATGACGCCAGAGGCCGTGATTGAACATTTTAAACAGGGTAATCTGCGCTTCCGGGAAAATCGACCGTTAAAACATGATTATCTTGCACAAAAGCGAAGCAGTATTTCGGGGCAATATCCAGCCGCAGTGATCCTGAGCTGTATTGACTCGCGAGCACCGGCGGAAATTGTACTGGATGCAGGGATCGGTGAAACATTTAATTCCCGCGTAGCAGGGAATATCAGTAACCGTGACATGCTGGGTAGCATGGAGTTTGCCTGCGCTGTTGCTGGCGCAAAAGTGGTTTTGGTTATGGGGCACACTCGATGTGGAGCAGTGCGGGGGGCCATTGATAATGCTGAATTAGGCAACCTGACGGGACTGCTGGATGAAATTAAACCTGCGATTGGAAAAACAGAATACAGTGGCGAACGCAAAGGCAGCAATTATGACTTTGTTGATGCAGTGGCCAGGAAGAATGTCGAAATGACCATAGATAACATCCGGAAAAATAGTCCTGTATTAAAACAACTGGAGGATGAGAAGAAAATAAAAATTGTTGGAAGTATGTATAATCTCGTCGGCGGGAAGGTTGATTTTTTCGAAGCATAAAAAACAAGAGAACATGAAATACACTTATAAGATCCATTCAAAGATGATGCTCTTTTTCATATTAAGAATGAGGCGATATTTTATCGCCTCTCATTTCCAATGCCATTTATTTACACGATAATAAACAGGTTGTATTTTGTCTATATAAAAATAAATATCTACATCGCTGAAAATTCATGAGACACCACATTCAAAAACCAGTTAATCCCATGCCCGATCACATCATCATTAAAGTCGAAAGCGGGATTATGTAATGGAAAAGAAGGAGCGGAACCCAGCCAGACATAGGCCCCTGGTTTCGATTCTAACATATAACAAAAATCCTCAGATGTCAGAGCAGGATAGCTGCATTCAGAGGAAGATAAATCCGCACTTTCTGCTGCCTGTAGTGCTAATTTTGCTTCCCTGAGATGATTGATGGTTGCCGGATAACAGCGAATGTAATTAAACGATGCCTTTATGCCATGCACTTCGGCGATGTTCATAATATGACGATGTATCTTTTCTTCAATGAGATCCTGTGCTGACCGGGAGAACATGCGGGCAGTCCCGGTGATTTTAGCGTGAGACGGAATCATATTATGGGAGGTTCCACATTCGACTTTCGTTACCGTAATCACCGCTGGCTCACAAGGATGAAGTGCGCGGGAAGTTATGGTGTTCAACATGATAACCATTTCGCTCATCGCCAGAGTGACATCCTGGGTCAGATGAGGCTGGGCCGCATGGCCACCATCACCATAAAGCTCAATTTCAAATATATCACCTGCTGCCATGATGGGACCGGGACATGTCATTAAACTACCAGAATTTAATTCAGGCCAGTTATGTAATGCATAGACGGCATCACAAGGATAGCGCTGAAACAAACCTTCATTAATCATTCTTTTTGCGCCGGCAAGTCCCTCTTCAGCGGGCTGAAAAATAAAGCAGACCTTGCCATCAAAATCGACATTTTTAGCAAGTTCTCTTGCCACTCCCAGCAGAATGGCAGTGTGCCCATCATGACCACAGGCATGCGCAACCCCTGGATTCTTACTTTTCCACGGCTGAGTACCTTTATCCTGCATGGGAAGCGCATCTATATCGGCTCTGAGTCCAATCATACGGTCAGATGTTCCCCTACTGAGGATGCCAACCACGCCGGTTTCTGCAATCCCTGTCTCAACTGCGATGCCCCAACCCGTAAGATAACTGGCTATCAACTTTGCAGTATTATATTCATGGTACCCCAGCTCAGGATTAGCATGAAGTTCACGGCGAATGTTAATTATTTCCTGAAGGTTCAAGTTGTTACTCATCTCTTTAGCCGAATATTAAATTCAATGCAGAATAAACACTTTAATTTAATCACTCAGTAAACCCATGATATGAAATGGTTATGGATCTTCCTGGCGCCAGTTGCTTTTCCATGAAACTCTGGCTGCACAAATATCGTGCATTTGCGCAATGCTAAGTTCAAAGAGTCCATATATACGTGGGATTGGCCGTGTTAAAAAGATGGCATGATTCATGCAATTGTATATACATGTACAAACACGATGCGTTAATGAAATTTTACGGGGACAAAAATGGAACACAAGGTGGTTTCTCAAGAGGACATTCAATTTTTCCAGGAAAATGGTGCCGTCTGCATTCGCAATCTCTTCTCTAAAGAAGAGTTAGCACTGCTGGAAGCGGGAATAGAAGAAAATCTCAGAAACCCCAGTGAGAGAGCCAAAGTTGCCAGCAATGAGAACGATCCAGGCTGGTTCTTCGAAGATTTCTGTAACTGGAATTCAATTCAGCAATACCGGGATTTTATTTTTTCTACCCGCGTAGGGAAGGTTGCTGCTCAACTTATGGGCGGGAATGAGGTCAGGCTTTATCATGACCATCTGCTGGTAAAGGAACCGGGTACAGTACAAAAGACCCCATGGCATCAGGACCAGCCGTATTACAATATTGAAGGTGCAATGAACTGTAGCATGTGGTTACCGGTCGATCCGGTACCGCGGGAATCAACGCTGGAATTTATCGCTGGTTCCCATAAAGGTCCCTGGTTAATGCCCAGAACCTTCAAAGATAATCATGCCAGCTGGTTTCCCGAAGGGAGTCTTGCAGATCTCCCTGATATCGAAGCCGATCGCTCAAAATGGCCAATCTTAGGCTGGGAACTGGAACCCGGTGATGCTTTGTTTTTCCATATGCTGACACTGCATGCTGCCGGTGGAGTATCCGGAAAATCACGCCGCAGAGCATTTTCACTGCGTTTTATGGGGGATGATATTACTCATGCACCTCGTCCATGGAGAACTTCACCAGAGTTTCCGGCTATAAAAGACACCATCCCAGCGGGTTCACCAATGAATCATGAAATTTTTCCCATTCTTTAAATACAAATATTACCAGCGGGTGAATGTAAGCATATGAATAAATTTATTGTAAAAGTATTTTCTGCATTACTTTCGTGCGGAGTGATGGCAAGTGCAATGGCGAAAGATGAGTTAGTCATTGGTTTCGATCCGACATATACACCTTTTGAATATAAGAACGCTGATGGAAGTTATGCCGGTTTCGATTATGCGTTAGGCAATGCCTTATGCCAAAAACTTAAACTTAACTGCGTCTGGAAAGAAGTCGATTTTGACAGTTCTATTGCCGCCCTAAGAGCACGTAAAATTGACGCTATCCTGTCGGCGATGTCCATTACTGAAGAGCGCAGCAAACAGGTTGATTTTACAGTTCCTGTCTATGATGTGCCTACTGCATTGGTCGTCAAATCCGGAAGCCATCTCGCTTTAGGATCATTGCCTTCTGGCACCAATATCGGTGTAACACAAGGTACGACACAAGAGTCATATGCACGTAAAGTCATGCAACCTAAGGGGGTCAATGTTATTTCCTATGAGAGCCAGGATCATGTTTATCAGGATCTCAGTAATGGCAGACTGGATGGGACCTTAACTAACGCGGCAACAGCATCTGAAGGCTTCTTGAAACTCCCGCAGGGAAAAGGATTTGCGATATCACAGCCAACCGTTAACGACACGCAGTATTTTGGCAAAGGAGTTGGCATTGCATTTCGTAAAGGAGATGACGCGCATACTGAAATGTTTAACACTGCGATTACTGAAATGAAGAAAAGTGGTGAGATTGCTAACCTCTCCAAAAAATACTTTAGCTTTGCTGTAAACTAATCGAAAGGCTAAAATCTGCACACTTAAATTATAAAGCCAGAGTAAACTCTGGCTTATTTAGTATCTATTCCCGCGGTGCTTAACAGCATATTGCGTGATGAAATCCACATTTATGTCCGCTGGCATCCCGCCTGACGGCACCTGCATTGCCTCAGGCGGTAAAGAGAAGTCAGGACGCGATTTTCCCGGTTTACTCTTCTGCGGCGATTCTTTTCATCACAGCTCTGACCGCTGCGTCGATTTCTGCCTGCACCTCAGAGGAGATACGGGAGAACTCATAGGTGACCAGGCGTTTTTCGGTATCAATCTTTTTACGGGCAAATTGTTTTTTGTCCTTAAAAACCACCAGATGTTCTGCTACAGGTTTTTTGCCCGGTTTTGGCGTTTTGAGTCTGTTGCTTTCCGCCCGGAAGAACCCAATGATTTTGGCTTTTGTGACAGGGTCATCGATATCAATATCATCATGCTTTTCGATACGCTCACGCACACCCGCAACGATATCGCTGATATCAATTTTTTTGGCTTTCGCTTTGTCGGCGACATCGAGCAGGAACTGATAATCGACGATGGCAAGCTCACTGAGAGAAGGAAAAACGCTGATCATCTCATCAGGCACAGATGCCGCCTGAAGTGCACGCGTGATTTTCGCGGGTGACAGGGCTTCTGCTTTCGCAATCTCCGTCTGGCTCATATCACTGGGATACATCAGTTCCAGACGCTTGCCCAGCTCACGTAAGGTATGTTCTTTTGCGGTCTGGATATCAACTGCCAGCTGACGGGCATCGGCGAGATCCAGCTCATCTTTGGTCACCAGCACTTCAAAGGGGGTGCCGTTATAGATACAGGCCGCACGACGGCGCGAGCCATCCAGGATTTCGATACGGTCATCCACTTCCCTGCCGATTGCAGGGAAGAATTGTTGCAACGTAATCGTTCGGGAGATATCAGCCACCGACTCCTCAGTCAGCAGTGACTGATCGCGTCCGTTAACCGAAGAATCGATATAAGTCTGCGTCTCAATGTCATCGTGCAGCACTTTTGTGAGTACAAACCGGGCTTCTTTTCCAGACTTGAGTACGAATACACGAGCACCTTCGTTTTCACTCAGCATCTTAGAGAAGTTTGAGTTCCCTAATGTACGGCCCATTTTCTTCATGACTTTGGTCATTTAATTCCCCTCACAAATTCGATCCTTTTAAACACCGCCTGGGTAAATCTCTCCGCCTCTCGCTTGGCATTCTTAAGTGCTTCGGCACTGCCCGGATAAGATTGTGGGTCAGCACTTACTATCGTGTCAAAGGTCTCGCCACAACGCTCGAAACCGTCAAGACGCGGTAATGCTGCATCAAGTATGTAAGAGGTAAACACATCCCGGGCGAGGCCGTGAGTCATTTCATGATCACGCTTGGTGGTCATTTTTGACATGAAACCAATGTTGCCCTTAATGCGCGGATTGATCCCCTCCTCTTCCAGCTGCTCAAGCATTTCAGGGAGACGGGTCAGGTATTTGAGTGTTGAATGGAAATCCACCTGCGCAGGCGGCGTTGGCGTTAAAAGCAGATCACTCGCCGCGATAGCGTTAAGCATGAAAGCATCTAAATGCGGCCCGGTATCAACGAAGATAAAGTCGTAATCATTACCCACACGGTCAATGATATTGCGGCGCAGCACCTCTGAAGGCAGAACACCAGGTAAGTGTTCACGCACTAAGTCATTCCACTGGCTGGCGACAAAGCCATCGTCGATGGAGGCAGGGATGATATCGACACCGGGAATGATGGTCGGCTGAATGATGTCACGATGCAGCTGCTCGGCATCAAGATCGTTCAGCATGGCCTGAGCAGCCGTTTCCATGATGGAACCGATACTGTTGGTATGGTTCAGGAACATAGTACTGGAAGCCTGCGGGTCGAGATCGATGACAAGGTTACGCAGATCATACTGCAACAGATCCGGGTGTACGCGCAGCCCATGGGCCAGGGTTACCGTACTGACGGTCTTCGACACCCCACCCTTCAGGTTCACCACGAAAATCACAAAAGGGCCTTTCCCCTCATGAATATCGCGATATTTAGGCACCTTACGATGTGCATAGATATCAACAACATCCTGAACAGTCAGCGCGTAATGTTTAGCGTTACCGGCATCCTTTTTGCCAAACTCGTGGCCAGCCGCTTCCATCTCATCAATCGCCTGCTCTACAGCGCGGCGGCTGAGCTTCGGCATGTTCGCCACGGAGTTGCGGGTAAAGGTCTGATAGTAACGATCGAGGCCGAACTCATGACGCTTATCAACTATGTCGTCACTCATACTGCGCAGCATTGCATTTGCTCTGCGGGCAGTTTCGTCCACGCCACCGTAGTTACTTTTCATACCCTTACTCCATTGGCAAAATTTTCCCTAAGTGTACATGGCATTTTGCTACGTGCAAGATTTTTCGTTTTTCAGAGAAAAGTTGTACGCGCACAAGCAACCTGAACACATCCTGGACAAATATCTTACGGCAATCAGCGCGGTGCATTCAAAGAACCGCATGGGTTAAATGACCCAGCTGTGATCACGACACAGGATTGTCGTTTTTTGCTGCAAAGGTTACCTGTCGTATGCGAGCGTTATTCAGAATAAACGTTGCGGTCATCAACTGTTCTTTCTCTTTCCACTTTATAACTACATAATATTCATATACATAAATTAAATGTGAGCACTTACAAACATTATTGTTAACCTGAAAAAGTTATCGCTCATATGCTTGTATTGTGACGTGACAGGATCACATTAAGGATCCTGCCACTGTTTTGGCTCTTCAAAACAAGAAGATGGATAAAAGGTTTGCCGTCGTATGCTGCCTCCTCACCCCGGAACACTTTTATGGCAAGCCAAACTCCCCCACTCTCCCGAAAAGCCTGACAGGCAGCCAGCAAGCCATCTCCTCCGAAAAAAGTTATCGGTCGTATGCTGGTTATCTTTCTGTTATTTATCAATAGCGTAATAATTTTCTAACTTCTAAGGTTTCCAGTCATATGCCAAAAGTTATCTGTCGTATGCCCACATGGCCAGTAAATACGGGCGCTGGAAATTCACACAACGAACAAATTGTGATCTGATTAGGTTATCAGTCGTATGCAAAAGGTTATCCGTCATATGCCAGAACATGCTCAGGATCCGTTGATCGTCAGACGAATGAGCACTCCGCGAGCAGAGAAGGTTTTCACTCAAGCGAAAAGGTTATCGGTCGTATGCAATGGTTTCCGGTCGTATGCTCAATACCGGATATCCCCTGAGAGAGGTAATCTGCTGTTTTAAGGAATAAAGATCAGGAAAGGTTTGCAGTCGTATGCATGAAGGTTATCTGCCATATGCCCAATATCCCCGAAAGAGGTACGACTGAGAATGACTATGCTTGTTGTCCCATAGACATAAAAACACAACTTTATCATATAGTTAGTATAGAAAATCGGTCGCCCGTCGTTCGTCATAAACCAAAGGTTATCGGCCGTATGCAGGTATGCTGTTGAAGACTATATTAATCTTCAAAAGTTATCAGTCGTATGCTTTCAGATGTGCAACAAGGTAAAAGGTTATCGGTCGTATGCTGAGATGCGTGCCCGTGAGCGGTAAATCCAGACTGGCGTGCCTGATAAGAGGGAACGGAGGATGTTCAACAGGAAACTGCTCATTCATAACTTACTGAATGAGCAGGGAAATATAGAAAGGTTTCCTGTCGTATGCAGGTGAGATTACCCGTGGTGTGAAGTACTCATTAGTTTGAATCGAGGCTGATGAGGATCTTCGCTATCTCTTCCTCGGTGAAGCCGGAATCCTTTAACTTGCTGATTTTTGAGATCATCGCTTCATCCACAATCTGCGGCTCATCATTACTCGATCTTTCGAGCTTCAATGACTTATCCGGGATCAGGTTTGGATTTCGCTTAGTGATGTTGAAATAAACTGACCTGCCTCGCTTGGTTTCGGTGTATTCGAGGTAGTTAATTTCTTTCAGCTCTTCCAGCGCCTTACGCACGATGTGGTTCTGGTAGGCGATACGCGATTTGAGCCTCAGTCGCTCTCTGAGACGTTTCATAGAGACCGGGGCGGGATTTCTGGGAAGACTTTCAATAAACGTGTAGAGAGCCTGTGCGGACTCTTTACGGGGCAAATGGTCAATAGCTTTGAGTCGCAGGTAAACTTTGTAATCCATCTGATAGAGGTCAGCCAGGCGATGATCACCCTCGATCTCAACTTCGTTCTTCGCCATATTGTAATGGGCGCTGTTTACAAGGCCGGTGGTGAGAGATCCGGTATCATTACGGAACTGGATGGTGACACCACGCAGGCGCATCAGCGAATCATCAATGCGCTTCTTCATGTCCTTGTTTGAGCGCTTTGAGTCAAAGCCACAGTTCTGCAGGAATTTAGTGAATGGCAGCTTTAACTTACCTGCAAACGTGCCGTTGTCGTAAATGGAACGGATGATGCCCAGCCAGACCCTGAAATCCGTTGCCATATCGAGTCGCTCTGAGCGGATGGAGATATCTTTGTACCCTTCCCTCTTCACCACTTCTAAATGGTAAAGATCTTCCGTCGCATCAACAGTAGACTTAACGGTGTTGACGGAGCCTTTAGCTTTTGCATGATCGGTATTGGGTACAAACAGTCCCAGTCGCATCAGTGCGACAGGCTGCACCGTTGCTGTTGACGAGGGGTTTAAGTGGACAACTTCACCCGTTTTTTTATTCACCTCGTCGGTCATACTGTCTAAGTCATTGACTTTCTTAGCCATAAACAAGATCCGCTTATCAACAGTTAAATTTGCCGCCGCATATGACCGATAACCTTACCAGCATATGAGTGGAAATCAAAGAGCACACGACAGATAACCCTTTGCATATAAACAGAAACTTTCTGCATCTGACTGGAAACCTTTTGCATATAACTGATAACCTTAAACTATCCTGGAGCCAGTCATATCAAGGCCTGCAGCGATCCGGGATCGTTTTGGCTTTTATAGGATCGATATAAGATCGTATTAAGATCACTTTATTGGATCCAGCCTGTGAATAATGTGGATAAGTTCCTGAGCAGGATAAAGCAACTAAGCGGGTGCTTGCATAGTGCATACAGGCTATTGGGAGGATTCACACATGTGAAAATGTCGTAGCAGGGTTCTTTGAGCAACCCACTCTGCCTGGCTAAGGATTTCACTTCCAGTGAAAATGAGTCGAAAGCTTTCAGGCCCAAACGGAATGGCAAGACATCAGTAAGAATACTAATGGTCTCTCCATCCTTTCACTCCATGATCCCTTTCATATAGGTGCACAAATTCAAGGTTTGGTATATCGGGGATTAGAATGTCAGGAAAGAGAAAGTTCCCCATCCTTAAAATCATTATAACATATTGATTATATTTAATTTGTTGTAGATATTTCAGGTTGAAATACCCAAACGAAAAGTATATTTTTCAATCGTAACACCATCATAATTGAACATTTTCTCCCTATTCGGGGATTTAGTAGACATATCCATAAATTCAAAATCCATTGCTTCACGAAACCTGAATTTTTTTAGAAAATGATTTCACGATAAGCTCTACGTATGATTCTGTTATGTTGACAGACTTTGATGCCATCAATATTTAAGTACCTCCCTACCCCATCATAAAACCGGGGAGAAGTTTCAACTCTGATCAATATGAGCACTTCACTCCCGTTTCACCTTCTTTAGCTCCTGAATTACAATCATCGTAATAATCTAATCTGACAGCCAGTTCATAATTACTGGACCGGAATTTTCAGATTTCATAAAAAAGAGCCATGCTCAAAACATCCTGTCTGCTATCTGTAGAGATGGCCAGATTTGATTTACAGGTAACCTGTAGAGAATATTTCTGGCAACGGTTCAGTAACTGCGTAACAACAAGCCGAAATTCAGCCGTCGCTACGTGAAAATTAACGAGGATTACCCCTGTTAATTCGCCAGAATTGCTGTAGAAGCGTCATCATATTTACAATTTTCTGGTAATTAACGTAACTTATTGAATAGTATAAATTAAATTACCATTGAGTTACGCAGAAAATTTGATAAACCCAGCTGCTAATGAAAATCACCTGTTTAAATGAAAAGCCAGTCTCCAATTGACGATAAAAACGTCCATGAGATGGATTTTCGAAAAACGCTATTTTTACTGGTATCCTTGACACGATTCATAATCGCGAGTTAGCCAACGTATCGAATCAGATTCACCCTCTCTCATTTTAATTACATATGAGGAAGGGGCCTGAGCCAGGTTTTTGCAGGTGTATAAGCAAGCGGCCTGAAATTGAGGGATAAATGCACAAAAATGCCCATACTCAGTTAAGCTTGATTGTTGAGGCGGATATGGGATTCGCGGGATGATGAAATGGAGGAAGGGATTTCACAAAAACCACCGATGAAACCCGGCAAGAAAAATAGTTCAATGCATTGTTTAATAACGACTTTTTTAAATTATTTCAATATGAAATTCCCGGGGTGATTTGAGAGAATGCTATCCAAAGTCTTCCATCTCCTCCATGATTAGAAGCATTTAAAGCCTGCACATCAGTTAACCTCCCTTCCCTTCATACGAGGCATTCGACGAATGCGCTATTGATGCCACCATCTTTTGACAGTCAATCCCCACCAATCACTGGTAAAAAGGCAGCAACCCTGCGTATATCCACTGATTGCCAACCAGATAACGCAGGAACGCTGCTATAAATTGATTAGATGCTGTTGAGATAGTTTTGATACCACTGCGCAAGCTTTGTAGTAACCGGGTTAAGGCTGATATCAAACGTCCGGCCATCAAGTTTTCTTACCGGAGTGATTCCTGCCAGTGTGCCAGTAACAAATACCTCATCTGCGGTTAGCGCCTCTGCCAGCGTGAAAGGTTTTTCATAAACAGCCAGTCCGTTTTGCCGGGCCAGTTCAAGAAGCGTCTGGCGGGTAATGCCGTTGAAGCAGTACAGGCCATTTGACGTCCACACCTCCCGGTTACGCACAATAAAAAAATTGGTGGAATTGCAACTGGCGACAAAGCCGTGAGGGTCAAGCATTAATGCTTCATCAGCACCGGCGTCAAGTGCCTGGAGTAACGCCTGAATCAGGTTCAGACGGCTGTGAGAATTCAGTCGAAGGTCAAAAACATCGGGTGTGCTGGTACGATAGCTGGAAGTGAACAACGTCAGACCACGCCTTTTAGCATCATCATCCACGACTTTATATTCAGCCACACAAACCACGGTGGACCCACCGATAATAAAACGGGGATCCTGATTGGGAGTTCGCTTTCTGCCTCGGGTGATCATCAGACGCAGATGCGCGCCGTCTGTCATATCATTAACCTCCAGCGTTTTGTTCATGATCGCCGCGATTTCCTCACGGGTATGGCCGATGTCTAGCTGAATGGCGGCGGCTCCGGTAAAGAGGCGGTCAAGATGACGCTGGAGAGCAATCAGTTTGCCGTTTACCAGACGCAAACCTTCCCAGATACCATCGCCACAAACGTATCCAGAATCAAAGACAGATACAGTGGCATTGTCCCGATGAACAAAATCACCATTTACATAAACCTGAACATTATCGTTCCGGGGATCATACAAATATGCCTGGCTGCTTTTATTGGCGTTCATATCGCTTCCTTTTGCTTAAAATGCCCGTTCGGTAAAGCGGGAGAGAAATTCACGGGTACGTGGTTGACGTGGATGTTTCAGAACCTCATCCGGCGTACCCATTTCATGAATCACGCCGTTCTCAATAAAAATCACCCGGTCTGCAAAGTGCCAGGCAAAGCCAAGTTCATGTGTCACCAGCAACAGGGTGCGGCCTTCATCAGCCAGTTCACGAATGGTATGCAGCACTTCACCCACCAGTTCAGGATCGAGGGATGAGGTGGGTTCATCAAACAGCATAATTTCCGGTTTCATGGCTAACGCTCTGGCGATGGCAACGCGCTGCTGCTGACCACCAGAAAGACTGCCAGGCCAGGCCTGCTGCTTATGACTAAGGCCGACCTTTTCCAGCTGCTGCTGGGCGATCTTTGTGGCTTCCACCCGGCGCATTTTTTTTACCGAAACTAATGCTTCACAGACGTTGTCCAGCACGGTCAGATGCGGGAAAAGGTTGAACTGCTGGAACACCATGCCGATGCGCTCACGCACATCGCACAGCTGTTTTTCGCTGTAGATACGCTGATTGTTCTTCCCGGTAGAACCCAGCACCACACCATCAAGTTCGATTGTGCCAGCGCTGGGC
This sequence comes from Pantoea cypripedii, assembly GCF_011395035.1. Taxonomy (NCBI): domain Bacteria; kingdom Pseudomonadati; phylum Pseudomonadota; class Gammaproteobacteria; order Enterobacterales; family Erwiniaceae; genus Pantoea; species Pantoea cypripedii. The sequence goes on along the minus strand of NZ_CP024770.1, from coordinate 768,984 downwards.
GTCTCCATAAAATTGAGGCAGCGCAGCAGGGTGCTTTTACCGGAACCGCTGCCACCGATAATGGCGATTTTCTCTCCCGGGTGAATATCTAAATCAATTCCTTTTAAAACGACCTGGTCACCGAACTGCTTTTTTAGTCCACGGATGCGCATCACGGGTTGTTTATCGGACATGAATTTTCTTTCCTTAAGGCAGGGGGCGATAGCGGCGTTCAAGGCGTGAGGCCAGGTAACTGCCGGGCCATATCAGGACAAAGTAGAGCAGGGCAACCACAGTTAAAATTTCCACCGGACGGTAATAGGTGCTGCTCAACAGTCGTCCCTGATACATCAGTTCGTTGACTGTCAGAATTGATGCCAGCGACGTTACTTTCGCGAGTTCAATCATGCGGTTGGTCAGGGCAGGTAACATACGACGAAAGACCTGTGGCAGGATGATGCGTCTCAACGCTTTTGCCTGGGACATGCCCAGCGCCTTTGCACCCTCCCACTGCCCACGCTCCATGGACTGCAATCCCGCACGAAAAATCTCCGTACTATAGGCGGCGGTATATAACGTCAGGGCGAGAAGTGCAGCGCCGAAGGTTGAGAACTGAATGCCCACCAGCACCGGGAAGGCGTAGTAAAACCAGATAAGTTGAATCAGTACCGGAGTATTACGAAAGACTTCCACGAAACCCCGAGTGAGGGCTGTAACCCAGCGTTGCTGACTGGTACGGGCAATCCCCAGCAGCAGACCGATAACGGTGCCGCTGATGCCTGCCAGAAGCCAAAGTTCCAGTGTCACCCCTAATCCTTTCAGTAACACCGGGAAGTTCTGGACGATTAACGAAAAGTCCCATTGATAGTTCATCTTATTACCTCATCAGCGCGCATCAGAAACTGCGAGACGTTTTTCAATCACCTGGCTGCATTGGCTGATGATCAGCAGCAGGGTGAAGTACATCACGGCAATCAGGGTATAAACTTCCAGTGGGCGATAGGTCTGGCTGTTAACCTGCATCGCCTGATACAGCAATTCGCTGTAAGCCAGCGAAGAAGCCAGCGCTGTGGATTTCAGTAATTCGAAAGAACGTTCAAGGAACGGCGGGATCATCCGGCGCAATGCCTGCGGCAAAATGATGCGACGTAACGCCGTGGCCCGTGGCATTCCAAGTGCTTTAGCCCCTTCCCATTGCCCCGCGCTAATGGACTGGATACCGCCGCGGTAGACTTCGGCATAAAACGCTGCCGACTGGGCTGACAGTGCCAGCACTGCCGCAGCAAAAGGGGAGAGGGTGAGCGGAGATACCACCGGTAATGCGTAGTAGATCCAGAAAAAATGGACGATGGCAGGGGTATTACGATAAAAACCGATGATCATGATGGCCGGAATACGTGCCAGGCGAAGCGGTGAATTTTTCATTATCGCCAGCACCATCCCCGCGAGCATCCCAAAAACGATGCTGGTCACACCGATCTGAATTGTCCCCCAAAGCCCCTCAAGCAATAACATCCGGTATGGCCAGATGGCGGCAAAATCCCACTGATATGACATACGACAGAACCCCTAAAATACTCAATTCAATTTCAGTGCGTTAGAACGGCATAATCTTATCAGTACGAAAATGTGATAAATAAATAATATAAAATGACGCTATTATCTCTTTTTGATATATAAATTTGATCAGGACAACTATGACCCACCCTAACTCTCTGACACTCGAACTGGCCCGCTTTGCCTGTCAGCTGACGCCAGACGCCATCCCTGACCGTTGGAAACGGAAAATCATCCTGCATTTCATGGATAGCCTGGGGTGTGGGGTGGCAGCACGTAACGACCAGGTATTGCAGATGAGCGCTAAACTGGCACGATCGCAATATGCGCCGGGTAAAAGTATTACGCTGGATGGTGGCAGTCCGCTCTCTTCAAGTGGTGCGGCATTCCTCAATGCTGCCGCGATCAATGCGCTGGATTACGATGATGGTTTCGAAGTGGCGGGGCGGGGGATGGGGCATCCAGGGGCGACACTGGTCGCCGGGGCGCTGGCAGCGATAGGTGCAGAACCCATCCGGGGTAAGGCATTGCTGACGGCACTGGTTGCAGCCTGGGAGATTAATGGGCGGGTGATTCTTTCGCAGCAACCTACTCCGGAACGCTTCCGCGAGGTGTACGGTGTTTGTCAGCATCAATCACTCGGGGCAGCTATCGCATTCGGTCTGTTGCGTGGCTGTGATGCATGGGCACTGGAAAACTGTCTGGGCCTGGCAGCTTCGCTCACCCCGCTTCCGTCGTTGCACAAATATAACTGGCAGCAACGTCCTCTTATTTCTTTTAAAGACTATAACGCGCCAGCCGCAGAAGCGGGGGTGCGTGCCGTTGAAATGCATCTGGCTGGCATTATTGGGCCACGTGATGTGCTGGCAGGGGAGCAGGGGTTCTGGCGCATGATGGGTTCAGATCGATTCAAACCCGAAATCCTCACGGATAACCTGGGGGCAGACTGGCAGCTCCAACATGCCAGCTTTAAGGCTTACCCGACGTGCCGCTGGATGCATACCACGCTGGAATCGTTTGAGGGTGTGCTGAAAGATATCGCTTCTCCTGAACAAATCCAGCAGGTGCGGGTATATGGCAGTAAGCTGCTGGCTGACTTTTTTACGGATACCCGGCCTGAGAGTGGCACAGACGCGCAATTCAGCCTGCCTCTGGCGATTGCCTGTCTGGCATTCAATATTCCACGCCATCAATGGAGCAGTGAAGAGGTGCGAACCTCTGCCACGTTGCTGGCCTTGGCCGATAAGGTGGAGGTGCTGGCCGAAGCGCATTTCGATCAGTTGATGCAGCAATATCGACGTCCATCGGCGCGTGTCGAAGTGGTCTCAGGAAATGTTGTGATGGTGGGTGACACCATTGATTACCCTGCGGGTACGCAGGAGAATCCACTTTCTGAAAACAACATCATTGATAAGTTTATCGCCAACTTGTCATTACGGATGCCGACAGAGAAAGCGGAAGGGATAGCTGATCGGTTACTCGACCTGGAACGATGTGAGGATATCGGGGCGCTTCTCGCCCCGATACTGGATTGACGCGATTATTTCCACTCTTCCTTAATCACGGACGGAACCTTACTGACATCAACACCACGCAATTTGAGCGCTTCCTCATAGAATTGCTTGCTCTGGCCGGATTTATAAATTTTGACGAACTCTTCATTGAGGAAATTACGGAAACGCGGGTCGCTTTCTTTGCGTAAAGCACCGCCGGTACTGATGGCGATGATAGGCTTCGGCAGGATCAGGTTGCCTTTGTGCACTTTGGCCTGCTGCAATGCCAGTGCCGGATGGACGTAAGAAAGCGCATCAACCCGGCCTGCATAAAATGCCGCAACGCCTTCATCCATATTGGTAAAGCGTACCAGCTGTGCCTTTGGCAATTTTTTCGTCAGGATCAGGTCTGGGCTGCTGCCCAGGGTTACACCAATTTTGATGTCGGGGCGATTAAGGTCGTCCCAGTTTGCCGCTGGTATGCCATCGCGGATCAGTACCCCCTGGGCATACCACAGGAACGGCTGATCGGAGAAGTCTGCGGCTTTACGGCGTTCATCGGTAGGGTCAAGCACCAGCATGGTATCAATCTGACCCGCCTGCAACGCCGCAACGGCATTGCCCCAGGTGGTTTCAACCGGTACCAGCTTTACCCCTAAATCTTTCGCCAGCACTTTGCCAACGTTATAGCCAATACCATTCCACTGACCTGTTGCTGGATCTTTAAAATACCAGGGTTCGCCCTGTGCGACGCCGATGCGCAGTTCACCCGTTTGTTTGATATGGTCCCAGGTTGATTCTTCTGCGTGGGTAAAAAAAGGTGTCGCAGCCATAAGTAACGGAAGAATGATTTTATGCAGCTTGAATGTCATGTTGATGGTCCCTGATAAGAAAAGAAGGAAAAGTGAAATACAATTCAGGCGTCAAAATAGCGAAGTTTTATATAACTGTAATAGTGTTATTTATATTATCTAATTCCATATAGTTATTAAGGGTGAACACAGAGAGGTGGTCATGAACTTTCAGCATATGCGAATTGCCAGGCCGGTAAGCGATCTCAGCCGGAGTAGCGAAATGTACTGCGAGGGGCTTGGGCTGAACAAAATCGGCGAATTTACCGATCATGACGGCTTCAGTGGATGCATGTTAGGCCGGGAGGATTTACCCAGGCACCTTGAGTTCACGCAGTGCCACCATCATCCGGTTAATCCGTCTTCCTCACCTGAAGACCTGCTGGTTCTGTATGTACCGGAAAAGGAGGACTGGGAAAGCGCCTGTTCGGAAATGGAGAGTGCGGGATTTATCAGGGTCGAATCGTTTAACCCCTACTGGGAGAGAAGGGGAGTGACTTTCGAAGACCATGATGGATACAGAGTAGTTATCCAGAATATGAAGTGGGGGGAAGTGTGAACCTGTTCATCGATATTTTTTATGCACAATGACAGTATTAGCAAAACCCGGTAATTCTCAGCAGGGCAGCGGACCCAGGTACACGCTGTTGAGCATGCAACACACCGATGCCTGTGCGTTGAGGGGCAATTCGAGAATATGGCAAAGGGAAATTGTGATGGATACTACAGAGCAACTGAACGGGACGTATTTTTACGGTGGACTCTCTAATCTTAATGCGGGGGAGCTTTTTTTTGGATTATGGTTGATGTGACCGCTGAGCACTTCACCGGTACTAAGGATGTTTTAGCTGCTGCCGCTATCTACAGTGGACAGAACACAATTTCGGTTCGAGGAAAGCTTGGTAATGCTACTCCAGGTACAAGTTATGCTTCAAAGTACTCCCGCAAACTTCTGAAGGATATTATGTTGCCTTTCCGGCTACCAACATGGATACAAAACCCAGCAAGTCCTTTTGAAGTAAAACGAGTTATGACATCCAGACTTGCTACATTTGTGGGACGGACTATCCCGGTGGTCGGCTGGGCGGTGCTGGCTGTGGATATTGCCCAAATCAGCTATGAGGCAATGGTGCGTTATAACCGAATCGTTGGCAAGGATGATCTAATATGGTGACGCAGGATATTGAAAAAGCAGTGTTTGATTTGGTAGAAGAATACAACGGGCGGAGGCTATTTACCTTAAAACGTTATCCGCTTAAACACGATACTGACCTGAACGAAGATTTCCGCATGGACCCGCTAGATGCTTATGAATTACTTGAGAAGTATGTTGAGCGGTTCAACATCGAAGCTTCAGAAATTGACTTCAGCCAATACTTTCCCGAAGACTTTAGTGAAAAACATGACCGACTGACTATTCAGTTATTGATAGATTCAGCAAAGGCTGGACGTTGGCTGGGTAAAAAGTAAAGGCGAGCGATATTCCTTCGGGGCATATTTTCTAAACTCAAAAAGATGAGTAGCGATTGTGACCCACGATAACTAAACCGAAGCAATAAAACATCATGCTGCTTAAACGAAGCGTGATATCTAATAGGCTAATGTCGATAAGCCGGTGGATCAATGGCATTCAACGAGGAAATTTTCGCCTGCATCCGGGCATGATTTCGCAGGGTTGCATTACTCTGGAACGTAATTCAGATTTTGCAATGATTCGCAATCGACTGCTCCACACACCGCTGACTGATGTACCCTGTACAAGGAACCTGAAAGCACGTGGGTTTATTGAGGTAAAAGAATATGGATATGGTGAAACTTGTCCGACGAAGCGTTAAAACAGTTTTATTCATGGCACTGTTCTGCCTGTTTGCTCGATTGATCGATGCTTCACAGTTTATCAGTCTTGATACAGCAAATAAATTTTCAACCTGGTTTCATGGTAGTGCTAACCAGGAAAACTACGATGACCTTTGGTTCTTTACTGATGTAATGCTTTCGTTACTGTCCAGCGTGGTGGCTTATAATGTGCTGATTAGGTTGTTTCGTAAGTTCATTAAGCGAATACCTGAACGGATGAGCCAGCACTAATATCCGAACATACAAGACCCGCTTTCGCGGGTTTTGTTTTTCATGAATAGCTATGCCACCCGGTAATTGCGCTCAAACAGAAACATGATAACTGGTAACGGCATTGCCGGTAAACCGGTGGACCATCAATGCCGGTGGATCGTCAGCTGGGGGGATATTTTCTTTCCCAAACCAGACCGGATTAGCCGGGCACACTGACCCACAGATATAGGCCGGTATGCCCGCAAACATCCCTGCTATGGGGCGGTGGACATGCCCGCTGGAAATCGCCAGCAGGTGGTGAGGAACGCGCCTGACCAGCTCTTCCAACTTCCGTGCGCCCTGGCACATCGTCTTATCCAGCGTGGGGATACCGGATGCAAAGACGTGATGATGCAGGAATAACAGTGATGGAGCATCGCTGAATTGTTTCTCCAGCCAGGCAAGATGTCTGGATACATCGCCTGATGTTTCGTTCTCCAGGGTTGAATCCAGCCCAATAAGGCAAAGTTCACCGAACTGGTGCGCAAAGTGCAGAGCATCGCCTGACGCATCCTCCGCCCAGCGATGTTTTCCCCAGACTGCACGCATCTGTTGGCGGTCGTCGGCGTTGCCGGGCAGCAGTAATGAGGGATACGTTTGCTGCTGCAGACGGTCGGCAATCAACCGATAACCTTCATACCACTGTTCATCAATCAGGTCACCGGTCAGCACCAGAATGTCCGGGTTGAGATGTGCCAGCCAGGCCAGCGCACGATCAAATCGGGATAGGTTGTCATTATCAGGAGAAGCGTGGATGTCCGAAACCTGCGCTATCAGCATGTCTGCCTCATCATGATTCAGGCTGCAAACCTACACCTTAGCGGCAAGCCTCGGACACTGCAAAACTGTCTTCAAACAGACGGAAACGGGTGATCAAGCCGTCATTTACCACAAAATCAAACACAAACTCCGTCTCGATCAGTTTGCCGGTTTTGTTCACACGGGAAGCCAGTTTTCCTGGTACCAGAACTCTGTTGCCCTGAGCCAGTATCTCACTGATTTCAAAGTGTTCAGAAGTGATTTGCTCACGAATCTGACGTGAAAATTCAGCTGCCCCCGCTTTGCCATGTTTACGTCCAATCCAGGGAACGGTGGCGATATCGCCCGCCACAAACCAGTCAACGTCTTCGCTGACCAGTTCTGCGATAGCAGCGACATCCGCAGCAGACGCAGTGCGGTGGAAAAATTCATTAATAACATCAGCAGGTTGTTGAGATGACATCAGGCACATCCTTTTCTGTGGTAAAAAAATATACCTATTTCTAGTCTGAACCAATGGCCTCAGTCAATTATTTCCACCAGCGGTTTGTTATTCTCCGGCTGCATTATCTTATTCATTATGTTTGTAATGGACAGGCCTGTGAGATTGATTCCTGTATTTAACAAAACGATTGCTATTAATCTCATTTTACTTTGAATGGGCGGGTTTTAATAATTTCCCGGTGATTTATACAGAGAGCGGAAATAATGAGCCAGTCCATCCAGGTAGCAAAGCCCGATGATGCAGAAGAAATCTTTGCTTTACTCCAGCGCGCTTATGCTTCGCTGGTCGCTTTGGATGTGCATTTTACCATTTCACGAGGCTCGGTTGAGCAGGTACGGCGTACCATCGAGCAGGAAACCGTGCTGGTGCTGCGCAAATGGAAACGCGCTGTGGCGACGGTAACGGTGCGTTTTCCCTGGCAGCAGGATGACAACGCACCCTCATCCTTACCTTTTATTCACTGGTTTGCCGTTGACCCGGATTTTAAAGGTCAGGGATATGGGCGGGAAATTATCAGCTGGGCAGAAGAAACCCTGCTGAAAGACACCCTGAAAGCGCCGGGTGTTTATCTGGCTACTGCAACGAAACACCCCTGGCTGAGCGATCTGTATCTGCGTCGTGGCTATCACCCTTTTTATCATCGCACCAATCAATTAGGGGAAGCGTTGGTTTTTCTGAAAAAGGAATTGACCGCCAATGCAACAACCGCCCCCAAAAAAGAGTACGCACTGCCTGATTCAGGCCATTAAAAAATAACACCTGCAACCATCAAGGATAATATGAAAGCGAATTCACTGACTCTCGCGCTGGGTCTGACCTGCCTGCTGGGAAGCGCATGCCATACCTTTGCCGCCGAACAACCGCGCAGCGGCGGCAGCCTGACCTGGGGCGTCGAAACGGAACCCGTTCCGTTTAACCCGCAGCTTAATGGCCAGTCAAAAGCGGAAGTGGTGCTGCGTAACGTCTGGGAATCGCTGCTGGCGCGTCGCAATGATGGCAGCTTTGTCCCCTGGCTGGCGGAAAGCTATGAAGCCAGCCCGGACGGGAAAAACTATCGCTTCAGCCTGCGTCGTGACGTCACTTTCTCCAATGGTGAAAAGCTGGATGCCAATGCGGTCGCAGAGAATTTCCGCCATCTGCAGGATGCAGCCTATTGCGCGGGCAGTAGCCTGTGTGCAGTGGGTGCCCGCATCGAAAGTATCACCACGCCGGACGACCATACGGTGGCGATCACCCTGAAACAAGGCTACTCACCGTTCCTGGCCTTCGCCGCCAAATTGCAGATCCTCGCCCCGGCCAGCTGGCACTCTTCGCAGCTCAAGTCTGGCGGCAAAGACATTGCCGGTACCGGCCCCTTTATTCTCGAAAGTTACGAAAAAGGGCAGCAGGTGACCTTCGTGAAAAACCCCCATTACCACTGGGCACCCGCCACGGCGCATCATCAGGGACCGGCGTATCTTGATCGTGTCACCTATCGCTTTTTGCCGGAATCTTCGGTGCGGACCGGCGCGTTGTTGTCAGGGCAGGTGGATGTGATTGAAGGTATCTCCGGTAATGACGCGGGAGAGTTCAAAGACAACAGCGACTTTACCTACCAGCATGCGCTGAATACCGGCACACCCTATTCGCTATTCCTTAACGTGGAATACGGCCCGACCCAGGATGTGAAGGTGCGACAGGCGTTGTTGCAGGGGCTGGACATCGACCCGATCCTCAAATCGGTCTATCGCGGCGAGCGTACCCGTGCCTGGGGCATCACGTCACCTATCGATCCGCTCTACAACAACGATCTGGAAGGGAAGTATGGCAATAACCCGGCTGCCGCAAACAAGTTGCTGGATGAGGCGGGCTGGCAGACGCGTGATGCTGATGGCTTTCGTACCAAAGCGGGTCAGCGCCTGAGCATTGAGGTGATTCAGGCGCAGGCGACGGTACGTGACCAGCGCGATGTACTGCTACAGGCGATTCAGGCCCAGGCGCGTCAGCGGCTTGGTGTGGATCTGAAGCTGCGTTATGTCGATTCCGGTACCTACGTTGATGTGCGCAACACCGGCAAATTTGGCTCGATCGCTAACTCCAATACCGAAACTGATGGCATTGATATCGAAAACCACTATCGCCCGGTGAAGGCAGGTGGCCCGATCAACTACAGCCGCGTCAACAGCCCGGACATCAACGGCTGGCTCGATCAGGCGGCCGCCACGCTGGATCTTAATCAGCGGCGTAAATTCTACAGCCAGTTGCAACAGTTTGCTCTGCCACAGCAGGCGCTGGCGGTGCCTCTGTACGAACCGGAAGACCAGATTGCGGCGGCAAGCTATGTGCACGGTGTCGGTTTCCGCAGTTTTAAGCAAATGCCTGAAAACGTCTATGACGTGTGGCTGAGCGAACACTAATTTCGGAGGCGAGGATGAGTCTGGAGAGCATCGTAACCCGTCACCCGCGAGCGCCGCGGCCATCGGTATGGCGTAGCGAACTGGCGCGTCGTATCACCGGACGCCTGCTGGGTGGCGTGCTGGTGTTATGGGCCGCCGTCACCCTGGCGTTCCTCGGTGTGCATCTGGCGCCTGGCGATATCGTCAGCCTGCTGATTGGGGAGCAGGAGCGCACTGCGGCGATAGAGGCGGCAATTCGCGCCGAGTGGGGGCTGAACCACCCGCTGTGGTGGCAGTACCTGCACTATCTGTGGCGCGTGCTGCACGGCGACTTCGGACGTTCCTACATTCTCAACACCGAGGTGAGTCGGCTGCTGGCCACCCAGCTGTGGCCCACCCTGAAACTCACCCTGGCGGCGTTGCTGGTCAGTGTTGTGTTTGCCGTGGTGATGGCGGTAGCGACGGCACAACGCCGCTGGGGCCGCCGGATCGCGAATGGCCTGGAGTTGCTGCTGGCTTCCACGCCGTCATTCTGGATGGGCATTGTGTTGTTGTTCATCTTCAGTTTTACGCTGCGCTGGTTCCCGGTGGCGGGGGATCGCCATCTTTCTTCGCTGGTGCTGCCGGCCTTATCCCTCGGACTGGCCCAGGGGGCGGTGATTGCCCAGGTTCTGCGGCGTGAACTGGAACGTGCACTGGAATCCCCCTTTACCCTGACGCTAAGGGCATGGGGCGTGGGGGAAACCACCATTCGTCTGCGTCATGCGTTACGCCACGCCGCACTGCCTGCGGTGACGTTAACCGGCTGGCTGGTGGGCGGATTACTCAGCGGGGCGGTGATCACCGAACAGGTTTTTGGTCGTCCCGGCCTCGGTAAGCTGACGGTGGATGCGGTGCTGGCGAAAGATCTGCCAGTGGTGCTGGCGGTTGCCGTCCTTTCGGCGCTGATTTACGTGGTGATGAGCACGCTGGTGGACATTCTGGCGTTGTGGATCGATCCGCGCCTGCGTGGGGAGGGCAAATAATGCAAGCCATCCTGCAACGATTTTCTCTTGCGCTGCCCGTATCGGTGTGGAGCGCATTGTTCTTTCTGCTGCTGGTCGCGCTGGCGGTGGTGGCTCCGCACTGGCTGACGCACAGCGATCCGCTGCTGGCCGATCCGGTTAACGCACAGCTGGCGCCATCGGCGCAGCACTGGCTTGGCACCGATCAGCTGGGGCGTGATCTGCTGACCCGGGTGATTTACGGCAGCCGTTATTCGCTGTTGATCAGCGTCGCGGCGATGGCGGTAGCGGTGATCTTCGGCACCTTACTTGGCCTGACCGCAGCACTGGCACGCGGGGTGGTGGATGAGCTGCTGAGCCGCGCGGTTGACGTTATCTCGGCATTTCCCGATCTGCTGCTGGCGTTGATGCTGATCGCTTTCACCGGTCCAGGCACCAATAACCTGATCATCGCTCTCGGCGTGGCTTCGGTACCGCGTTTTGCCCGCGTGGTACGCGCCCAGACTTACACTGTCATGACCTCCGGCTACGTGGAACAGGCCCGCACCTTTGGCCTGTCGCGCTTTACGCTGATCGGGCGTCATATTCTGCCGCATGCGATGGCGCAGGTGCCTGCGCTGGCGACGCTGGGTCTTGGCACAGCGATCATTGGCACTGCGGGACTGAGCTTCCTGGGCATGGGGCCACAGCCGCCGACGGCTGAATGGGGATTGATGCTGGCAGAAGGGCGTAACTATCTGCGCAACGCCTGGTGGATTGCCGTCTGGCCGGGGGTCTTTATCACCCTGACGGTGATTGCGGTGAATACGGTAGGGCGCTACTGGCAGGCGCGTTTTGAAGGGAGAACGTTATGACGCAGCCGGTGATTGATATCCAGAACCTCTCGATACGCTTTGGTGATCAGCGGGTAGTCAGGAATCTGAATTTACAGGTTTGGCCGGGCGAATCGGTGGCGCTGGTGGGGGAATCCGGCTCAGGCAAAACCCTGACCGCCCGCAGCCTGCTGGGATTACTTCCGGATGATGCGGTTGTCAGTGCCGATCGTTTTGTTATCGATGGACGCGACATGCGCAACGCCAGCCGTCGCGACTGGCGCGCGCTACGCGGACGCCGTATCGGTTACGTGTTGCAGGATGCGCTGGTTTCACTCGATCCGCTGCGGCGCATCGGTCAGCAGCTGGCGGATGCACTGCGTGCATCGGGCTATCGCGGTGATGCCAGCCTGCAGGAAAAAAGCCTTGAGCTGCTGTGCGCGGCAGGGATAGCGGACGCGGAAAGCCGACTCGTACGCTATCCCCACCAGCTCTCCGGTGGGCAGCGTCAGCGCGCCCTGATTGCCACCGCCCTGGCGGGTAGCCCGGCGCTGCTGATTGCGGATGAACCCACCACGGCGCTGGACATGACGGTGCAGCGGCAAATCCTGCAATTGCTGGCACAACGGCGGCGCGAGGGGCATGGCCTGTTGCTGATCAGCCACGATCTGGCGGTGGTTGCTGAACTGGCGGACCGGGTGCTGGTGATGCGCGATGGTAAGGTGGTGGAGCAGGGCCACAGCGGAGCGTTACTCCAGCGCCCCCGGCATGCCTGGACACAGCGTTTGCTGCGTGCGGTGCCGACACCCGCCACGCGCGGCTTACGCCTCAGTGCAGCCGAGCCGACACCGCTGCCGCCGCGTCCGGCACCCGGTGCTGTACCGCTGCTGGAGGCTATTGGCCTGAATAAGGCCTACGGCGAGCGTCAGGTGCTGCATAACATCAATTTCAGCCTGCACGCCGGGGAAACCCTTGGCGTGGTGGGGGAGTCCGGTTCCGGCAAAACCTCGCTGGTGAAGGTGGTGATGGGCCTGACCGAACCCGACAGCGGCACGCTGCTGCTGGAAGGCAGTCGCTGGCAGGGCCTTAATGAGAAAGCACGCCGCGCCCGACGCGCCCGCCTGCAGCTGATTGCGCAGGATCCCTTCAGCTCTTTCGACCCGCGTTACACCGTGGAAAAAATTATCGGCGAAAGCCTCGACAGCGTGGGCATCTTTGGTGATGCGCGCCGTCAACGGGTGCGCCAGTTGCTGGACGAAGTGCAACTGGGCGATCGTTTTCTGCAACGTTATCCGCAGCAACTCTCTGGTGGTCAACGCCAGCGTGTGGCGATTGCCCGCGCTTTTGCCCCGAACCCGGCGCTGCTGGTGGCGGATGAGCCGGTCAGCGCGCTTGACGTCTCCGTGCAGGCACAGGTGCTGGATCTGCTGGCCGATATGCAGGCCGAACACGGCACGGCGCTGCTGTTTATTTCTCACGATCTTGGGGTGATCCAGCATCTGGCCGACCGTGTACTGGTGATGCAGAACGGCCAGGTGGTGGAGAGCGGGGAATTGCGGCAGGTCTTCACCGCGCCCCAACATCCCTGGACACAAAAACTTTTACAGGCGCTGCCGGTGCTTCCCGACTGGCAGCCCACGACAGTGATGCTGTAGCGGCGCGCTGTATCGCGCGGGTTTTAAAATGCCACATTCAGGAGAAGGACATGAGTCAGACACAACGCCAGCTGCGGCTGGGTGCCATTATTCAGGGGGCTTCCGGCAACATGTCGGCATGGCGTCATCCGGATGCGGTGGCTGATGCCAGCATCAACGTGGACTACGTGCTGGAGCTGGCGCGAAAGGCTGAGCAGGCGAAAATTGATTTTCTGTTCGTCGCCGATGGCCTGTACATCACGCCTCAGTCGATCCCGCATTTTCTCAACCGTTTCGAACCCATCACCCTGCTATCGGCGCTAGCGCTGGTAACAAAACACATTGGCCTGGTGGCGACACTCTCCACCTCCTACAGCGAACCTTTTACCGTGGCGCGCCAGTTCGCCAGCCTTGACCATCTGAGTGGCGGGCGCGTTGGCTGGAACGTGGTGACGTCGCCGCTGGAAGGATCGGCGAAGAACTTCTCCCGCGCCACCCATCCTGAGCATGACGAACGTTATCGCGTTGCCAGCGAGTATTTGCAGGTAGTGAAGGGGTTGTGGGATTCGTGGGAAGAAGATGCCTTTGTGCGTGACAAAGACAGCGGGCAGTTTTTCGATCCTGACAAACTGCATACCCTCAATCACCAGGGCAAGTATTTCTCAGTGCAGGGCCCCCTCAACGTGGGTCGCTCACCGCAGGGGCGGCCGGTGGTGTTTCAGGCGGGCGCTTCGGAAGCAGGTAAAACCTTTGCCGCAGAAGCGGCTGACGCCATCTATACGCGTCAGGATACACTGGAACAGGCGCGTGAATTTCGTGAGGATGTGCGTCGTCGCCTGGTGGCCCAGGGACGCAATGCTGATGATATTCGGGTTTTTCAGGGTATCAGCGTGATTGTCGGGGATACCGAAGAGGAGGCGGAGCGCCGCTATCAGCAGACCGCAGAATTGGTGAGCATTGATAAAGCGCTGGAATATCTTGGCCGTTACTTCGAGCATCACGATTTCAGCCAATATCCGCTGGATGCGCCTTTCCCGGACATCGGCGACCTTGGCGCAAACAGCTTCCGCAGTACCACGGAGTCCATTAAACGCCATGCTCGCGACCGTGGGTTGACCTTGCGCCAGGTCGCGCTGGAAGAAGCCACGCCCCGGCCCGGTTTCCTCGGTACCGCGCAGCAGGTGGCAGACGGCTTAGCCCAGTGGTTCCTCGCGGGCGCAGCGGATGGTTTTATCGTTCGTGGCGGTACCCCTGGCGCATTTGATGATTTTGTCGATCAGGTGATCCCGCTGCTGCAACAACGCGGACTTTATCGCAGCGAATATGAGGGCGAGACGCTGCGCGAAAACCTCGGGCTGGCGGTGCCGGAAAACCAGTTTTCACAACGCCGTCGTCAGCAGGTGGCCTGAGATGACGAATATCACCGCACAACAACAGGCGCTGGAGGCGAGGGGTTCACGGTGACGCGTACCGGACTGCGCTTGCTAACCGATGCCGATGCCTTACAAAAAGTGAAAGCCGATTTCGCACGCCCCTGAGGAGAAAACCGTGCCACAACCTTATCGCAGAAAACTGAAAACGCTGGTGGGGGCCACCAGCGTGATTTCGGCGGGCAATGACAGCCAGCCGGGGATCGGCATTGCCCGAGCCATCGAACTGGCGAAACTCGCGGAACGCGAAAAAATCACCGGTCTGTTCACTGCCGATCTTTTACAGGCCGATCCTGCCGGGCTGGCAGGTAATACCGGCAGCCAGGACCCGCTGATTGCGCTGGCGGCGCTGAGTCAGACGACATCGCAGATTGGTTTGATTGCCACGGTCAGCACCAGCTGGCTGCATCCCTATAATCTGGCACGCCAGGTCGGTACGCTCGATCATGTCAGTGGCGGACGTGCCGGCTGGAATGCGGTGACGTCATCGGTGGGTGAGGAGAACTTTGGTGAAAGCCAGCTGCCGCTGCCGCAGGAGCGCTATGCGCGCGCCACCGAATTTATCGAAGTGATGAATGCGTTGTATGATGCGAACGAACGTGAGGCGGTGCAGCGCACCGCCAGCGGAGGGATACGTATCGATCCCGCCAGGCTGCATCCGATTCATTATCGTGGCGACTATTTTCAGGTCGCCGGGCCACTTAACGTACCGCCTTCACCGCAGCGCCGTCCGGTGCAGTTTCAGGCCGGACAATCAGAAGCCGGGGTGACGCTGGGCGCACGTTATGCCGAGGTGATTTACACTTCTCAACCGACCTTTGACGCCGCCCAGGCGTTTGTGGCGGATGTGCAGCAGCGTGCACGGCGCTTTGGTCGGGAACACAATCCACCGCTGATCATGAATTCATTCCACGCCATTATTGGCGACAGCGAGGCGGATGTGGCGCGCCGCCTGCGTGATAAGCATGAACGCATCAACTACCAGCAGGGTCGCCTGCGAGTGGCGGATATGCTGGGGGGCGAGGTGGACCTGCGCGATTTGCCGCTGGATCGCCCGCTCCCTGTGGCGCTGATCCCGGAAGTGACGCAGGTCCACCGTCGGCAGGGGCGCGCGGCCATTTTCCGCCAGTATGCGCTGGAAGGGCTGACGCTGCGCGAGCTGATCATTAAAGCTGAAGAAACCGGTCACTGGTTTGTTGCTGGCACCCCCGAAACTCTGGCGGATGCTATTGAACAACGTTATCAGGCTGGCGTGCTGGATGTGATCTCACTCCATGGGCTGGGACAACCTGATCAGCAGGATTTGTTGCTGAATGGCCTGCTGCCGGAACTGCGACGACGCCGGTTGCTGGATACGGATTATCAGGGCAGCGATTTCCGCAGCAGTCTGGAGCTGGCCCCGTTGCGGTAGTGCGCATCACTGACGTTGACCCGCATCGGACGTTCGGTTCCCTTATTAAGCCGGGTAGTTGCTTTAGAAAAACAGCAGAACTCGCTGATACAGACTGCCTTCCTTGATGCTTGCAAGACATAGTAACCATTACTATAATAATCACGACTATGGAAAGGGCGATTTATGAGCTTTAATCTTTATGTTCATAAGCGCTTTGATAAGGCATTCAAGAAAACCAGCCTTAACGATGCGCAACTTTGTATTGCAGCAAGTGAAGTGATGAACGGTGTGTTTGAGGGGGATTTAGGCGGTGGCGTCATTAAAAAGCGCTTAGCTTTGAACGAAGGTAAAAGCGGTGGCGCTCGTTCAATCATCTTTTTCAAACAAGGTTCAAACCTGTTTTATTTCGATGGATGGGCAAAGGATGGCACTAAGAAGGGCGTAAAGGAAATCGAAGACGACCAGTTAGAAGGCTTTCATGAACAGGCTAAAATTTATCTCCGCTCAGATGCAACAGCTATCAAAAAGTTGGTTGATGCCGGAATAGTAAGAGAGGTGACATGCAATGAAAACTAAACCAGCTTCACTCAGTGAAATGCTCGAAGATATGAAAGAGCTACATGCGTTAGGGCTTGCAACTGACCAGGAATTAGCAGCAGCAGAAACACGGGCAAGAGCCCGTGAAATGCGTGATCGCATTGAAGCTGTTAAGCAGATGACAGCAGAAGAAATCAAAGAGGCTCGCACGCGCTGGGGAATGTCTCAGTCGCTTGTTGCTTACTCGTTCGGAATGACTGTAGACAGCGTTTCTAAATGGGAACGTGGTGAGATCAAGCCGAGCAAGCCAGTATTGCGCATGTTGCAGCTCTTGCGCGATAACGGGCCTGAACTGTTCGCTTCTAAGCATTAATCAGAGCCGCTTTGAGAGTTAACGTCTACTCGGAACACATAAGCAGGCGGCATCACGCCGCCTCGTTAAATAGGGTGTTCTGTAATGAATCAACGAAATCGCGCTTTCCGCAAGCATCATGAGCGGCGCTTAAAAGTAAAACGTAACCGCTATAACAATGCAATTGGCGGTCACGGTTTGACGTATCACACGCCTTGTCTGTGTTCTTGTTGGATGTGTGGCAATCAACGCCATCACAACGGAGCGCCGATATCAGAGCTAAAAGCTCGCGCTAAATTCTGCGAATAATCACAAATCTGCCCAAGCGCTGAGGGATCTCTGGCAATGGGCGGGTAATAAAAAACAGGCATAGCGTTTTGTGATCTACTGATTGTGCAATCAATTTAGTGAGATCACCTCTATGCCTGCCCGTCGGGTATGTCAGAATGTCTTTCGTCATGCCCTGGCACCATTTCACAGATATCGACTAAATTCCCTGCTGGAGGCCACTGTTGCATTAATCAACGGCGCATCTAATTTCAGCACGGTATACCATGAGGCTGACTAAATATCAGGCCGCAATTGGCAACCATAAGGGACGTTATGTCGGACGCAGAAAATCTTGATATCGAGCTGTTGCGCACTTTTATCGCGGTGGCCGACTCACATACTTTCAGCAAAGCAGGGATCCGTTTAGGCCGTACCCAGGGCGCGGTGAGTCAGCAGATGCAACGACTCGAAACCCTGGTGGGAACGGCGTTGTTCGAAAAAGAAGGCCGGACCAAACGACTGACGCAGCATGGTCAGCAACTGCTGAGCTATGCACGCGATCTGTTGTTGTTGAACGACGATGCATTGCGTTCGCTGAAAGACAGCCGTTTCTCCGGCGTGCTCAGAATTGGTTCACCTCATGATGTCGCAGATACCCTGCTGCCGCCACTCCTCAGCCAGATCGCCCGCTGGGCACCGTCACTGAATATTGAGCTGGACGTTGGCCGCAGCCCCTTCCTGATGGAAGCGCTGCACCGGGGAGAAGTGGATATGACCATATCAACCCGTTTCGACCCACAGCTGGAAGGTGTGTTGCTGCGAACCTCTCCTACCGTGTGGATCTGTTCCGCGCAGTATCAGCATCGCCCGCATTCCCCTCTGCCGCTGATCCTTGCCGATTATCCCAGCATCTTTCGCCGGGTAGCGATTGAAGCGCTGGATGCGGCGCAGGTGCGCTGGTCTCCGGCTTACACCACCTCCAATTTGCTGGGTATCAAGGCCGCAGTGAAAGCCCGGCTGGGGGTGACGGCGCGCAGTATTGAATTGCTCGACAGCGATATGCGTGTGCTGGGTGAAAGCGATGGCTTACCACGCCTGCCGGATACACAGTTTTATCTGTGGATCCGCCCCGGCACCAGTCAGACGCTGGTTAAGCAGGCGTTTGAGTTAGTGGCGAGTGGCTTCAGAAACACCTGAACTTGTATTAGAGAGAGTGAAAAACCTATTAGGGTTCAGGATACTTTGCTGTTGAGAATAGCCACGCGATTAAAAAATTAATTGATTATTTTCATATGGATAAAATTAAAAGCGTGTCAGCGAATTTCCCTATTCCCTGGAAAAGCATAAACAAATACCCAATTCTCATTTCTTCCTGAATTAACGGCTCACTAGTATCGGCCCATCATCTCAACGATAACCGGGCCGACAATGACTTCGCGTTCACCAGGCATTCCCGATACATCTCCGGCAGATATTGCGGGCAGTCCGCTGCATGCCGTGCTTCAGCAGCCTTTTTTGCTGGGGCTGTTTCTGCCGATTCAGAGTGGCGGCTGGAGTCCTTCACAGCTGGCACGTACCACCGACTGGCACTTTGATTACAACAAACAGCTGACGCTCACGGCGGAAGCCCTGGGCTTCGATCTGGTGTTCGGTCTGGCGGAGTGGAACCCGAAAGGGGGCTATGGTGGGCAGATTCGCTATCGCGAGCACAGCATCGACCCCTTTATGACGACTGCGGCATTAAGCGCAGTGACGTCACGCATTTTGCTGATCTCCACGCTCCATATTCTGTATGGACCCTGGCACCCGCTGCATCTCGCGCGCTTTGGTGCATCGCTGGATCTGATCTCAGGCGGACGCTGGGGGCTGAATATGGTTACCGGCAATCAGGACAGTTACGCCCGAATGTTCGGTGCGCCACAGATTGAACATGACACGCGCTACCGAATGGCGGAAGAGTTTGTCGCGCTGTTGAAACGTTACTGGCTCGATGAGGAGCAGATCAATTTCCAGGGAGAATTCTGGTCGAGTGAAGCGGGTTGGGTGGCAGCAAAACCCCGCTATGGCCGCCCCCTGCTGGTGAATGCCACGGGTTCGCAGGCCGGGATTGATTATGCCGCGCGTCATTCCGATCTGGTGTTTATTACCAGTCCCGCAGGGGCGGAGATTGAGGCGGCGCTACAGGCGTTGCCTGCGCACACGGCGCGTATCCGGGCAGCGGCGGCGTTACAACAGCGTACGCTGCGCACCTTAATCAATCCGATGATCATCTGCCGGCCCACAGAGCAGGAAGCCTGGGATTATTACCATGCCATTGTCGAAGCACAGGATCCGGTTGCCGTGGACAACTTTTTTGCCTCGGCACAAAAACGCGACAGCCAGGCGTTTCTCGGACATCAGCGCGATCAGAAAATTGTCGGTGGCAATATTCAGCTGGTCGGCTCGCCAGAACAAATCGTGCAGTATCTGCTGCGCCTGCAACAGGCGGGGTGCGATGGCGTACAGCTGACGTTTTACGACTATGCACCAGACCTTGCTTACTTCGGTGAAGCCGTACTGCCCCTGATGAAACAAGCGGGGCTGCGCCTGTGAAAATCTCTCGCTTCAGGTTGCATCCGCTGCTGGCGCGCGTCATACAGGCGCTGCCGGTGGCACTTATGGTGGTGATCCTCAACTTTTTCCTGCTGAAAAGTGTACCGGGCGATCTGGCTGATGTGATTGCCGGAGAAGCCGGAGCGGCGACACCCGAATTTATGGCGCAGCTGCGCGCGCAGTTTGGCAGCGATCAGCCGTTGATGGTGCAGTTCTTCTCCTATCTGAAAAACATTCTCAGCGGCGATCTCGGCTGGTCATTCCGCTACAGCGAATCTGTTACCCAGCTTATCGCCGAGCGGCTTTCCTCCACACTGCTGTTGATGGGGGTCGCATTACTGATCGCGGTGACGCTCGGTACGCTACTGGGGGTGATTGCTGCCGTGACCAGGAAGCCAGCCATTGAGCGCCTGATTGGTCTGATCGCCACCCTGGGATTTGCCATGCCAGTGTTCTGGCTTGGTCTGATGGTAGTGGTGGTGTTTACCGTCAAGCTGGGTTGGCTGCCTTCCAGTGGTGACAGCACCATGGGGGCCGATTTTACCGGGTTGGCAAGTGTCTGGGATGTGACACGCCATCTGCTGATGCCCGCAGGTTGTCTCGCCTTCAGTTATCTCGCGCTGTATATCCGCCTGATGCAGGAGTCCGTCCGTGGTGTGGCGTTGCAGGACTTCATCCGCACCGCGCGCGCCAAGGGCTGCAGCCGCTTCCGTCTGATCTGGCGGCATATCATCCCCAACGCATTGTTACCGGTGGTGACGCTGACCGGCCTGCAATTTGGCGCGATGTTAAGCGGATCCGTCACCATTGAAACGGTGTTCGCCTGGCCGGGGCTGGGCCAGCTGGCGCTCTCGGCGGTGTCAACGCGCGATGTGAATCTGTTGCTGGGGATCTTATTTGTCACCTCGCTGTTTGTGGTGGTGGTGAATCTGCTGACCGAGCTGGTGCATGCCGCGATCGATCCACGCAGCCGCAGTGGGGGCCATTTATGAGCACGCTCAGTCTGCTAAAACCCAAAGCTATCGCGCATCTGGCGGGCTGGTGTGGTGCGTTTGGTCTGCTGCTGGTGATTGCCATCGCTTTGCTTGCGCCCTGGATAACCGGCAGCGATCCCACGGCGATGATTGCCCGACCCTATCTGGCACCGGGTCAGAATGTGGCTCATTTGCTTGGCACCGATACCCTTGGTCGTGATATCTGGAGCGGCATTGCCTGGGGCGCACGCCTCTCTCTCTCGATTGGACTGGCTGCCGGATTACTGACAGCCGTGCTGGGATTAGTGATTGGTAGCTTTGCCGGTTTCTATGGTGGCTGGGTCGATAACCAGCTGATGCGCATCACCGAACTGTTTCAGATCATGCCTTCGCTGTTGTTCACCCTGGTGCTGGTACTGATCCTCGGACCCACGGTCTCAACTATCACGCTTGGTATCGCGGCGACCGCGTGGCCTAACGTGGCACGCATTGCCAGAGGCGAAGCCCGCCGGTTGCGTAATCTCGATTTCGTACTGGCTGGCAAGGTCATGGGGATGCGCGATAGCCACATCCTGCTGGTGCATATCCTTCCCAACGTGTTGATCCCGGTAGTCGCGATGCTGGCCATGCTGGTCGGTCACGCCATTTTGACCGAAGCCGCGCTGGCGTTTCTCGGGATGGGCGATCCTAACGTCATCTCCTGGGGCAGCATGATCGGGCAGGGCAGAGATGTGTTACGCAGTGCCGGATATATCTCCGCCATTCCTGGGATAGCGATTTTCTTTACCGTCGCGTCATTGAGCCTGCTGGGTCGGGCCATTAATGACGTGATTAATCCACAACGCGGGAGGCTGCAATAATGGCGCTATTAGAGGTGGAAAATCTCACCATCCGTTATCGCGGCCAGCATCAGGCGGCCGTAAAGCAACTGAGTTTCACCATTGAAGCCGGAGAGACGCTGGCGCTGGTGGGGGAGTCAGGCAGCGGTAAAACCACCACCGGTTACGCATTGTTAGGCTTGCTGCCCGCTGGAGCGCATACCACGGCGGATCGGCTGCAATTTGAAGGGCAGGATATCCGTCATCTCAGCGAAAGCGCTCTGCGCCAGTTACGGGGTGGACGCGTCGGCATGATTTTTCAGGATGCTCTTTCTGCCTTAAACCCGCTGATGAAGGTGGGTGATCAAATCGCTGAATCCGTCCGGCTGCATCAGCAGGTTGGGCGCAAAGAAGCCCGACTCCGTGCGCTGGCGCTGCTGCATAAAGTCCGCATACCGATGGCCGATCAGCGCTATGCCAGTTATCCCCATCAGCTCTCCGGTGGCATGCGTCAGCGCGTGGTGATCGCGATGGCGCTGGCCGGGAACCCGGCGCTGCTGATTGCCGATGAGCCCACTACCGCACTGGATGTCACTATTCAGGCGCAAATCATTCGTTTGCTTGCTGCCATCCAGCAGGAAACCGGGACCGCCATTTTATTGATTACCCATGATTTAGGCGTGGTGGCCGAGCTGGCGGACCGCGTTGCGGTGTTACGTCACGGCGAATGTCTGGAGACGCAGTCGGCGCAGCGGTTATATCAGCATCCGCAACATGCCTACACCCGGCAACTGCTGAACGCGCGCCCGCTGGCCGGAGGTCAATTATGAGCGCCCGGCTACTGGATGTGCGGGAGTTAACGGTTCGCTATGACACCACCGAAGGCAGTTTTACCGCGGTTGATGGCGTCAGTTTTCATATTGATCGCGGAGAAATCCTCGCGCTGATTGGTGAATCCGGTTGCGGTAAAACCTCGCTGGGTAAGGCGCTGGTTGGCTTGCAGCGTGCGCAGCAAGGCGATATCCACTTCCGCGATACCAATCTGGCCGCGCTATCCGCGCGTCGGCTGCGTCCACTGCGCCGGGCGATCCAGATGGTGTTTCAGGACCCGTTGTCAGCCCTGGACCCGCGTCAGCGTGCGCAAAAAGCGGTGGAACTACCGTTAAGCCTGCATAGCGGGTTATCGCGCCAGGCACGGCGTGAAAAAGCCGCGCAGCTGTTCAATGATGTCGGGCTGGATAGCACGCTGATGGATCGCTATCCGCATCAGTTATCGGGTGGGCAACGTCAGCGCCTGAACATTGCCCGTGCACTGGCGCCAGAACCTGAATTGATCGTCTGCGATGAGCCGGTTTCAGCACTGGATGTCAGCCTGCAAAAACAGATTGTCGATCTCCTCCAGACCCTGCAACAGCGCACCGGCGTTGCCATCCTGTTTATCAGCCACGACTTATCGGTGGTGGAGCGCATCGCTTCGCGTATCGCGGTGATGTATGCCGGACAAATTGTTGAGGTTTTGCCGAAAGCGCAGATGTGGAGTCACGCTGCTCATCCCTATACCCGTCTGTTACTGAGCACCATTCCTGGCACCAGCCCGGATCAGCGTCGGTTGCGCCAGGCTCCTCCCGATGAGGAGTCGCCAGTCAATCCGTATGCCCTGAGCCAGGGCTGCCGCTTTCAGCAACGCTGCCCCAATGTGCAGGCCGATTGCCGTGAACGTGCGCCTGCGCTGAGCGGGCAGGGCGAGGGCCATCAGGTGGCCTGCCATCATCCTTATGCCCCATCCGGGCAGACTTTAATCATCAGGAGAGCCGTATCATGACTGCTGCCAATGCAGATATTCCCGTAACGGGAGTGACCCGTGATGCGCTGCTGGCGGCAACGCATGAACTGTCGACGCGGCTGGCGCAGCAGGCGGCGGCCCGTGATGCCGGGCGAACGCTGCCCTTTGATGTATTCGCGGAAATCCGGCAATTGCGCCTTGGTGCACTGCGTGTGCCGATATCGGCAGGCGGTGCGGGAGGTAGCTGGCGCGACGTGGCACAGCAATACCTGGCGCTGGCGCGTGGCGATGCCAGCGTTGCACAGGCGTTTCTCGGTCATGTGGTTTTCGTCGAGCGTCTGCGTCTGATGGGCACTGCTGCACAGCAGCAACAATATCTTCCCCTTGCGGCAGCGGGTTATCTGTTCAGTGGCGCGGCGGCTGAACGGGGCGGTCAGTTCCGGGGGGAATTACAAACCCGGTTAACCGCCGAAGGCGATTATTTCCGGCTCAATGGCCTGAAGCATTACAGCACCGGTGCGCTGTTCGGCGACTGGCTGAAAATCCGCTGCCTTAACGATCAGAATCAGCTGGTATCCGCCATCGTCCCGGCCAACCGCCCCGGCATTATTCGTCATGATGACTGGAATGGTATGGGGCAGCGCTGCACCGCCAGTGGCACCACGGAACTCAACCACGTCCGGGTAGCGGCGTCAGAAGTGCTGATGATGGAACCCTGGCGTCACCAGCGCCATCACGCCGGAGCCACCGCGCAAATTATTCACTGCGCCATTGATACCGGCATTGCCCTGGCGGCGCTGGATGATGCGCTCGATTTTGCCCGCCAGCATGTGCGCCCGGTAAAAGAAAGCGGCGTAACCAAAGCCAGTGAAGATCCCTATCTGCTACATACGGTGGGGGAGATGTCGGCCCACTGCCGCGCGGCGGAAGCGCTGGTACTGAGCGCGGCAGACCAGCTGGAAGCGGCCGCGAGCGCCCGCTTCACTCAGCAGACCATTGAGGCTTGCGAGCATCTGGCAGCGCAGGCCTCACTGGCCGTGGCGGAAGCAAAAACCGTCTCAACGCGGGCTTCACTGGCGGTGTCGCAATGGTTGTTCGATATCGGCGGGGCCTCGGCTACGGTGCGCACGCGCAATCTTGATCGTCACTGGCGCAACGCCCGAACTCACACCACGCATGACCCACTGGCTTACAAATACCGCACGCTGGGGGATTTCTACGTTAATGGCGAGTTACCGCCGCTGACTTTTTCTTATTAACTTTTATCAGGGGTTTTTTGCATGAAATCTGCGGATTCGTTGCATCTTAGTCGCCGTCGTCTGCTGGAGATGATGGCTATCAGTGGCGGTGCACTGGCTGCATCCGGGTTCCTCCCGTCTGCGATAGCCGCCCAGGTGACCAGCCAGTCATCCGGTGACGGAGTGATTAAAGGCGGAACGTTGTTTGCCAACGTGACACCGGAACCTGCGGGCCTGGTGGCGGGGATAAACATCTCCAGCCCGGCGGTGGTGGTCTCTTCCAGTATCTTTGATGGACTGGTGACCTATGACAAAGATTATCAGCCACAGCCGCAACTGGCGGAGTCGTGGGAGCAGTCGGAGGACGGCAAATCGATCACTTTCCATCTGCGCAAAGGGGTGAAGTGGCATGATGGTCATCCCTTCACTTCAGCAGATGTGGAATGGTCGATCCTCAATGTGGTGAAGAAAACCCACCCGCGTGGCGCATCCAACTTTGCCAAAGTGACCTCCGTTGAGACGCCGGACGATCATACCGTGATCCTGCGTCTTACCGGCCCGGCTCCGGTTATCTGGTCGGTACTTTTCGGTACCGAAACTCAGATTGTGCCGAAACACCTTTATGCAGGCACCAACCCGCTGACCAATCCGTGGAATGTGAAACCCATCGGCACCGGGGCCTTTAAATTTAAAGAGTGGGTGCGCGGCAGCCATATCGTGCTGGAGCGCAATGAGGATTACTGGGATACAGGGAAACCCTACCTCGACCGCATCATCTTCAAAATGTTGCCGGACGCCGGTGCGCGCAGCGTGGCGCTGGAAAGTAATGAAATCCAGTTTGCTGCCAACAACCCGGTGGCAGAAAGCGATGTTGCTCGCCTGGCAGCCAATCCTAATCTGGTGCTGGATACCGTGGGCTGGCAGGTTCCGGCCCCGATATTCTTCTTCGACTTCAACTTCCGGCGTAAAACCTTCCAGGATATTCGGGTGCGTCAGGCCTTTGCCCATGCTATCGACCGCAAAGGGCTGGCGGACATTGTCTGGTACGGGCTGGCCAATGTGGCGGAAAGCTGCGTGCCCAGCTTCCAGAAGCAGTTTTTCAAACCCGGTTTACCGCAACATGAGTTTTCACCCGAGAAAGCCGAAAAACTGCTGGATGACGCAGGTCTGAAACGCGGGCCGGATGGCGTGCGCCTGCGCATCAACCATATTACCGAGGTCTCCTACGGCCAGGTTTATCTGCGTGCGGCGGAATATATGCAGCAGCAGCTTAAGAAGGTGGGGATTGAGATGGAGCTGGTCAACCTGGAGCTTGCGGCCATGATTCGCCGTGTGTTTGGCGAATATGACTTCGATACTTTTTCACAATGGTACTCAGCCTATCCCGACCCGCAGATTGGTGTAACGCGGCGCTTCTGGAGCAAAAACATCAAACCCGGCACGCCCTCCAGTAATGATTCCGGCTACAGCAATCCCGAGATGGATCGCATCATCGAAGGCATCCAGCAGGAAGGGGATGTGGAGAAGCGTAAACAATACATCTGGCAGATGCAGGAGCTGGTGCAGACTGACGTTGCCTCTATCAACCTGCTGGAACTGAAGTTCTTTGGCTTCTACTCAAAGAAATTACAGGGATTGCGCAAAGGCCCGATGCTGTTCTACTCAACGCTGGCCGATGCCTGGCTGGAGAAATAATCATGAGCGCACCCTGTCTGGAACCCGACATCTTACTTACACGGGCCAAAGCGCTTGGCGAGCAGCTTGCCGCCGAGGCCGCCGAGTATGATCGCATCGGCAAAGCCAACTTCTCCGCTTTTGAGCGTATTAGCCACCTGCAACTGGGGGCACTGCGCGTCCCACGGGAATACGGTGGCGCGGGCGGGACGATGCCGGACTTAGCCCGGCTGGTGACTGCGCTGGCGCAGGGCGATCCTTCTGTCGCTCAGGCGATGCTGCCCCATTTTGTCTTTGTCGAACGCACCCGCCTGATGGCAACCCCGGCGCAATGCGATCATTTTCTCTCGCAGGTGGCGCAGGGAATTCTGGTGGGCGGCGCTTCAGCAGAACTGGGCGGGCAATATCGCGGCGAAGTGCGCACCCGTTTACGTCGCAGCGGAGACGCTTATCGTCTGTCCGGCGAGAAACATTACAGCACCGGCGCACTGATGGGGCAGCTGCTGAAGGTGCTGGCGCTGGACGATGATGATCAGTCGGTGCTGGTGGTGATTCCTTCTGACCGCGCCGGGGTGGTGCGTCATGATGACTGGTCTGGCATGGGGCAACGCGGCACGCTCAGCGGTCGCACCGAATTACATCAGGTCCGGGTGGATGAGCAGGAAATCATGCGCGTGCATCCGTGGCAGCAGCAACGGCACCATACCGGATCGGCTTCGCAGATTATCCATTGTGCTATTGAGGTCGGCATTGCTCAGGCCGCGTTGGCCGATGCGGCTGGCTGGGCGCGCAGCAAAGTGCGGGCGGTGCGGGAAAGCGGGCAACCGCAGGGCAATAAAGACCCTTACCTGCTGCATAAAGTGGGTGAAATTGCCGCGCGCACCCATAGCGCAGAAGCGCTGGTGCTGCTGGCGGCAGAGCAGGTGGAGCGCGCTGGGGTGGCGCGTTTTGCGGGTGCCGCACCAGAGGAAATTGAACAGCTTGCCATTGATGCGGCAGTTATCACCGCCGAGGCCAAGGCGATTGCCACGGAAGCCGCGTTGTTTGCCTGCCAGACCATGTTTGATGTTGGCGGGGCATCGATGACGCTGCGCCAGCATGGCTTTGATCGCCACTGGCGTAATGCGCGGACCCACACAACACACGATCCCATCGCCTGGAAATATCGGGCAATCGGCGATTATCGCGTTAATCACCGCCCACCTCCGATTAGCTACCTCTACTGATTGAAGAAAAAGGACTGAACATGAGCGCTGAAATTAATGTCGCCCAGCTGGAGAACTGGCTGGTTGACGGGCAGGAACTGGCCATTTTTGACGTAAGGGAACACGGTGAATATGGGCAGGGGCATCTGTTTTTTGCCGTACCACTGCCCTACAGCCGACTGGAGCTGGATATCACGAGGCTTGCTCCCAGCTACCGCGCCAGAATGGTGGTGTATGACGATGGGGATAGCCGTGTTGCGGCGGCAGCGGTGCGCCGTTTAACGGCTCTGGGGTATCAGCAGGTTTATCTGCTGGCAGGGGGAACCCAGGCCTGGTCAGCTGCTGGTTACACCCTGTTTGAAGGCGTAAACCTGCCCTCGAAAACCTTTGGCGAGCATGTGGAAGCGATACGCCATACGCCTTCCCTCTCCGCCTCGGAACTGCATCAACGCATTTATCGGCAGGAGCCGTTACTGATTGTGGATGGTCGCCCGTTTAGCGAATACCAGAAAATGAGTATTCCGGGCAGCGTCTGTTGTCCTAACGGTGAGTTGAGTGCGCGTATTGATGGCCTGCTGGCGGATCAGAACACGCCGATCGTTGTGAACTGCGCTGGGCGGACGCGCAGCATCATTGGGGCACAAACGCTGATCGATCTAGGCATCAGCAATCCGGTCTATGCGCTGGAGAATGGGACGCAGGGCTGGATGCTGGCGGATTATGCACTTGAACATGGTCAACACCGGCGCTGTCCCGATGACAGCGCGATCAGCACCGAACGCGAACATGCTGCCTGTAAGCTGGCGGAAACGGCAGGGGCCAGCTGGGTTTCCCCGGAGCAGGTGAAAAGCTGGCAATCACAGCAGGACAGCGTCTATTTACTGGATGTTCGCACCGAAACCGAGTTCCTGGCCGGGACATTGCCTGGTGCGCAACATGCGCCAGGCGGCCAGTTGCAGCAGGCCACCGATCAGTATGTCGGGGTGCGGAATGCCCGCCTCGTTCTGCTGGATACGGAAAATGTTCGTGCGCCGGTGACCGCGTACTGGTTGCGACAGATGGGGCACCAGGCTTACATCCTGCAAGGCGGTATCGCGGCGGGTCTGCGTGAAAACATTCGCTCTGACCTGAGCCAGCCGCTTGCGCCGGTGCTGCCACACATTAGCGTGAGCCAGTTACGGGCATGGCAGGGATCGCGCCCGCTGCGAATATGGGATATTCGTAGCAGCCAGGATTATCGCAACGGTCATATTCCTGGCAGTGTCTGGGTGAATCGCCGCCATCTTATTGATGCTGATGTGAGTGATGTGGTGATTGTCAGTGACGAACCGCAGCAGGCGGGGTGGCTGGCAGTGGATGGTCATCCGCTGGGGTGGCTTAAGGGCGGTGTTACTGCCTGGCTGGACGCGGGAGGGGAGGTTGATGTCACACCGGATTCCCCGCCCGATGCGGAACGTATCGATTATCTCTTTTTCACCCACGACAGACATCAGGGAAATAAAGCGGCTGCGCGGCAATATCTGGCCTGGGAGCAGGGGCTATGGCCGCGCTTGCATCCTTCAGAAAAAAATGTGCTTAAACCAATAACAGAACAGAAATAGTCATGATGGCCAGTGGTGACACTGGCTTAATATTACTTGTCGCCCATTGGTGTTATTTGTATTTTTTATGAAAAGTTAATGAATATACTGAAAATGGAATTGCACATTAATTGAATCTGTTTTTTGTTTCACTGGTCAATGTTTTAAAATTCGAAGCATATAACGAGTTTTAAAATACAGAAATATGAATGGGAAATGGTGGGTATCCTGGGTAAGGTAAGGGTGGTTTTATGATATAAAGCAAGAAAACTTTATTTTTTGTCAGGCAAAAACTGCCTGCCCTGACCTTATTTAATTTAAGCAATAGTATTTAAACACCGGGTTAATAATGAACGCAAATCCACACGCGAATACTCCGTACGGAGCAGGACAGCGCACGGCTGTATTAAATGCCGAGGTGAACAGCAGCGTAGAAAAGTTAATGTTCACGCTGGAAGCACGCGCCTGTGCCGCCGATCAACAACGTGATTACGCCGAAGCACAACGTGCACTGGAGCATTCCGGATTGCTGTCACTGCGCGTTCCAGCGCAGGCGGGAGGCGTGTTCATTTCTCAGTCTGAGGCCATCGATATTACCCGCCGTGTTGCCCAGGCCGATCCCGGTGTGGCGCAACTGTTACAGCCACATTATGGCTTTACCGATACTATCGAATTACTCCCGGTTGCAACACAGGCCATCCTGTATCGTGATGTATTGCGCGGCGTGCGTATTGCCAGTGCCGCCAGCGAACGCGGCGGTAAGCATTCGGCGGATTTTGCCACTACCCTCCTTCGTCAGGGTGACGGGTATGTGATACAGGGCACCAAATATTATGCGACCGGTTCCGTTGGTGCGGGCTGGATCACCGTGATAGGTCGTAATGAACTGGGGGGGCAGGCGCTGGCTTGGGTGCGGGCGGATGCGCAGGGCTTAAAGGTTATTGATGACTGGAATGGCATGGGGCAGCGAGGTAGCTCCAGCGGCACCGTCATGTTAGATAACGTCGTGGTCCCTGCGGACTATGTTGTCCCTGTGTGGGACATCGGGCATCGTGCGCTCGCCTGGCATGAAAGTGGCCGTCTGATTCATGCGGCTATCGATCTTGGCATCGCCGAAGGTGCCCTGGGCTGGGGCCTGCGTCAGGTTGCCAGTGACACCCGTATCCCCTTTGAATCACCTTACGCTACGCTTGCCAGCGATCCGGTGCTGCAATACCAGATTGGTACGCTGAGTGCGCAGATTCTGGCGGCTGGCGCATTGCTGGATAACACCGCGCAGCTGCTTGACCGGGTGCAAACTATGCATCCCGACGACTATCTGCTACTGCAATCGCAGCTTGCAGCGATCAAAGCGCTGGCGGCGGAAGTCAGCCTGCAAACCAGTAGTGACGTTTTTTCCTGGAGTGGCGCGCGTGCTGCTGATCGGAAATTGCGGGTGGATCGTTACTGGCGTAACGCCCGGACTCACACCCTTCATGATCCCGTCCGCCTGCGCTATCAGGAACTGGGCCAGCAACTGTTGCGAGTATTCACCGCCGAACAGGGGGCTGCTCAATGAAGCCGTTAATATGGAATGCCTTTGAAATGAATGGCATTGGTTACTACGCGCAGGGCAGCTGGAGCCATCCCGAAGCGCAGCGCCATCGTTATAAAGATCTCGACTGGTGGCTGGAACGCGCACGTTTCCTCGATGATGCCGGATTTACCGCGCTATTTTTTGCCGATGTTTTGGGGGTGTATGACGTGTATCGTCAGTCACCCATTCCGGCCATTGAAGGGGCAACCGATTTTCCGCTGAACGATCCCTTTATGGTGATTCCGGCGATGATGGCCGTCACAAAAAATCTGTCTTTTGCCGTAACGGCATCGACTACTTATGAACACCCGTTCACCTTTGCCCGGCGTTTCGCAACGCTCGATCACCTGTCGAAGGGCCGCATTGCCTGGAACGTGGTGACGTCCTATCTGCCGAATGCGGCACGCAATTACGGCTTACCGGATCAGTTACCCCATGAAGCACGCTATGCCCGCGCCGAAGAGTTTCTTACGGTGTTTTATAAGCTGCTGGAAGGCAGCTGGCAGGATGATGCGGTGCTGTATGACAAAGCGGGAAAACGCTATGCCGATGCGGCGAAAGTGCAACGCATTGATCATGTGGGTGAACATTTCAGCGTGCAGGGACCGGCGCTGACTGAACCCAGCATACAACGTACCCCGGTGATATTTCAGGCGGGGGCATCGAATCGGGGGTTAGCCTTTGCCGCACGTCATGCAGAAGTGGTCTTCGTTAATGGGATGAACCCCGCAGCGCTGCGCCTTAACGTCGACAAACTGCGTGCCGCAGCGGTTGCTGCTGGCCGTGCGGCGGATGCCATTAAGGTTGTTACCGATCTTTCCACCGTTATTGGCACAACCCAGGCGGAAGCGGAAGAAAAAGCGGATGCCATACGTCGTTCGCAATCAGCAGAAGCACAGTTCGCCGCCTTTGGCGGTGCCAGCGGATACGATCTCGCGCAATATCACGATGACGACACGTTGACCACCGAACCCCATAATTTTTCCCGATCGGAGTCAGCCCGCTTTACCAGCGAGAAATCGCGCCCGGACAGTGTCGGAGCCATTAAGAAACGGCTGGTCGATCTGAGTCCCTATGCCCGCACGCTGGTCGGCACGCCTGAATCCATCGTGGATGAGATTGAAAATATCGTCCGCATCACTGGCGTTGACGGTTTCAACCTGCATGAGTTTGTCAGCCCGCGAGACTTCACTGAATTTGCCGAACATGTCATGCCCTTGCTGGCAGAGCGTGGTCTGCTAACGCGCCCCACGGGCAGTCGTTCGTTGCGCCAGCGCTTATTCAACCATGGCGATCGCCTGCGTGAACCTCATCCGGCAGCAGCATACCGTTCACTACAACATAAAAATGATGATAGCCATCTTTAAGGGAACACCATGAAAGTCACAAAACACATCGCGCTGGCAGCCCCGCTGCTGGCATTGACTGGCAGTCTCGCCTGGGCGGCCGATCCGCTTCCGGCCATTGAACATATCCAGCCACCGGCACAGACCGTGACGCTGAATTATTACGGCGGGGCAATCCCGGAGGAGCGCGCCAACAGAATTATTGCCGCGTTTGAAAAGCGTTATCCAACCATCAAAATCGCCTATCACGCGGTGCCATTTAACAGCTACAACGAAACACTGGGCGCGCGCTTTGCTCAGGGCGATGTGGATATTTACGATCTGGACCAGCCGCAAAGCGCCAGTTATGCCGTACGTGGCTGGGAGGCCGATTTAACCCAGACGTTTGCCAGCAAGCGTGACCAGATCGATCCCCCGGCATTACAGGAGTCGACAATTAACGGCAAACTGCTGAACCTGCCCTATCAGATCGGTACCACCTTTCTGTATTACAACAAGAAGGTACTGAAGCAGATTGGTGTCGATTTCCCGTCCAGTAAAGCGGGTGAAGCGCCGACCTGGGAGTGGGTGGCAGAGACGGCACGTAAAGCCGTCAGCGCTAAAGCCTCGCATTATGGCATCACCTTTTCGACACCGGATATGTATTACTACGTGTATCCACTGGCGGAATCAGCCGGGGGCGGCAACGGCGTGACCGGTGATAAGCAGCTGACACCGGATATCAATAATGCTGGCTGGATAAAAGCGCTGACGTACTATGGCAACTTATATAAGGATGGTCTGGCACCACGCGGGGTGAAGGAAACCGCGCTGGCGTTTGCTAACGGTGACAGCGCCTTCTTCTATGGGGGGATCTGGAACTCTCCGACTATCACCAAAGATAAAAATCTGGACTTTGGCATTACCACGGCCCCGCGCTTTAAAGATGGCAAAGATGCCACTACCAGCGGTGGCTGGGCGCTGGGTATCAGCGCGCTGACGACACCAGAGAAGCAACGTGCCGCGGCTCTGTTCCTCAACTGGTATTTGTTCGGTGAGAATGGCGGTTTCGTCTCTGCCGATCCGCAAACTGAAAACGTGCCGACGACGGCGGCAACGCGCGCCGTGTTCTGGCGTAATCAGACCTACGCCGATCCGCGTCTCGCGGGGTTGCAGGACATCCTGACCTGGCAGGCGCAGCATTCCGCTTTTATCCGTCCTCAAACAGTGGGTGGGGCAGAGTTCACCCAGCTGACGGCAGGGGCGATTGGCGACATTATCAATGGGGCTGACCCAACTTCAACGCTGGATAAAACCAACGCACGCCTGAAATCTGCGTGGAGAAAATATCAGTGACGCGACGCCCGGCAACGCGAGCGGCGCGCCATGAAGCGCGTACTGCACTGCTGATGCTGACACCGGCACTGGTGCTACTGCTGGTGTTGCGCATCATCCCCGCAGGTATTGCGATTGGTGAGTCGTTTTACACCTCGGTACCGGGCAGCGTCATCCCGCCAAAATTTGTCGGCTGGGATAATTATCTTGATCTGTTTGCCGACCCCAGCTTCTGGGAGTCGGTGCAGCGCACCTTGTTGTTTGCGCTGTTGGTGAATCCGCTCACCATGCTGGTGGCGCTGTTCCTGGCCTGGCTGCTGACACGCAACGTGGCATTAACCGGCCTGTGGCGCACATTGGCGTTTCTGCCCACTGCGTTGCCATTGATGGGTACCACAGTGGTATTCGGGGTGCTGATGCGACCGGAAGGGGTGATTAATAGCCTGCTCACGCTGATGCGTTTACCCACCAGTGGCTGGTTTACCGAGGCTGACGGCGCGCTGAGTGCGATGATCATTCTGTCGACCTGGACAGCGGTCGGTTACTGGATGATTTTCCTCATTGCCGCCATCCGTGATGTCCCCCGTGATTACTACGAAGCGGCGATGCTGGATGGTGCAGGCGAAGTGCGTCAGTTTTTTCATGTGACGCTCCCGTTAATCCAGCGTCAGCTGTTGTTTGTGCTCACAGCCAGTACCGTGTGGAATTTTATCCTGTATGCCCCGGTCAGTGCGCTGACCAAAGGGGGGCCAGAGGGCTCCACCAACTTCCTGATGTACGACATCATCACCCGCTACTACACGCTCAGCTCGCCCGGTTCCGCACTGGCCGAGATGACGATTCTTTTTCTTCTGATGGGGTTAACGGTATGGCTGCAATTCAGGATGCTGGGTCGGCTGCGCAGCGTGTGAATGCGGTGCGTCGCGTTGCACTGCATCGTCGGCAACTGAAGCGCTGGAGTTTATCTGCGCTGGCGTTGCTGACTTCCTTGCTGTTTCTGATCCCGTTTGTCTGGCTGGTTGCGTCGGCATTTCGCCCGGTGGCACAGACGTTTCAGGCCAGCGTCGATCTCTGGACCTTCTTTCCTAAAACCTGGTCGCTGGAGAATTTCAGTGCCGCCTTCTCCCGAGGTTTTGCACAGAACATGTTTAATTCATTGTGGGTAACTGGCGCTTCAGCGTCAGGCGGCACCCTCCTGGCTTTGCTGGCGGCGTTTCCGCTGGCCGTAATGCGCTTTCCGGGCCGTGATGCCCTGTTCGTACTGGTGGTCTTCGCCTTCATGATCCCGTTCGAGGTGGTGGCGCTGCCGCTCACTTCCGTCTTCAGCCAGCTCGGTTTGGCTGACACCCTGACGGCGCTGATTGTGCCGGGTCTGGTGCACGGTCTTGCCATTTTCAACCTGCGCCAGTTTTTTCTCGCCATCCCGCGTGAACAGCTGGAAGCAGCCTGGCTGGATGGCGCTGGCTGGTGGCGCATCCTGTGGCAAATCTACCTGCCACTGATGCGTCCGGCCGTAATAGGTTCCGCCATGATCCTCGCGATGGCGCAATGGAACGCCTGGCTTTGGCCTTCATTGATCATCACCGACAACAGCAAACAAACCGGGGCGGTTGCGATTGGTTTGCAGGACAGCGCTTACACACAAAATTACGGTCTCGCCTTTGCCGAAGTCTTCATTCTCGCGTTGCTTCCCGCCCTGATGATTTTCTGGGGACAACGCAGCTTTACCCAGTCGCTCAGTGCGAGCGGCGGAAAATAAATTAAATAACCACCTGGAGAATCTGCATGAGTACGCCTTACCAACGCGTTGAGTTTCTTGATCCCCGACCCGATCCAAATGTGAACTGGTCTGCGCCAGAGGATCGATTCAAACACTTTGCCTATAACCGGGTCGGTAACAGCGGCCTGCTGGTGTCTCCGATTGGATTAGGCTTCTGGTATAACTTTGGCGACAACACCCCGTTTCAGCAGCAACGCGACATTATCCGGTTTGCGTTTGAGAAGGGGATAAACCATTTTGATCTGGCTAACCAGTATGGTCCGCCGCTGGGGGCTGCGGAAGAAAACTTTGGCCGCGTGCTGCGCAAGGATTTTCGTACCTATCGTCATGAAATCGTGGTCACGACGAAAGCGGGCTGGCCACAATGGCTGGGGCCGAATGGTCGTCTCGGCGGTAAGAAACACCTGCTGGGGAGCATTGACGAATCACTGGCACGCCTGGGACTCGATTACGTCGATATTTTCTATTCCCACCGATTTGACCCGGACACCCCATTGCGTGAAACCATCACTGCGCTGCATGAAATCGTGCAGCAGGGCAAGGCGCTTTATGTTGGTATCTCCTCTTATTCCGCGCAACGTACCCGCGAGGCATATGCCATTGCGCAGGAACTGGGGACTCCCCTGCTGGTGAGTCAGAATGCCTATTCGCTGCTGAATCGCTGGATTGAGGATGAGCTGCTTGATGATTTACAGCGTTTCGGCGGCGCGGAGTTCGCCTTTACCCCGCTGGCGCAGGGACTGCTGGCAGATCGTTATTTGCAGGGCTTTGACCAGGTCACGCGTGCGCATAAACGCGAAGTCTTGCCGCAGGCCGCGTTGTCTGAGGAGAACCTGGCGCGGTTACGTGGCCTGGCAGGGATTGCCGCAGAACGCGGCCAGACCTTATCACAGCTGGCGATTGCCTGGACGTTACGCGACTCGCGCGTAGCCTCAACGCTGGTGGGCGTGTCCAGTACCGAACAGCTGGCCGAAAACCTGCGTGCGCTGGATAACATTCACTTCAGTGATGATGAATTGCAGCGTATTGATCAGTTCGCGGTTCATGACGGTGGCGTCAATCCGTGGAAACTCTCTTCTGAGCTGTAACCATGAGCGATAAATATGATGTCGCGGTGATTGGCCTCGGCGCGCTCGGCGCTGCGTCGCTGTGGCGGCTGGCGGAGATGGGGGCAAGGGTCGTCGGTATCGACCAGTTTGTGCCACCGCATGCGCTGGGTGCCACGCACGGTAAAACCCGGTTGTTTCGCACCTTCTGTCTGGAGCATCCGGCATTGAGTGACTATGCCGGATTGTCGCGTCAGCTGTTTGCCTCGCTGGATCCTTCCCTGCTGCACCTGACAGGGGGGCTGATGATTGGTCTCCCTGATTCTCAGGCGGTGGCTGGGACGCTTCAGGCAGCACAGCGTGCGGGTACGTCGCTGGAGGTAATCAGTGGCGCGGAACTGGCCCGCCGTCAGCCGCAGCACCTTCATTTGCGCAAGGACGAAATCGCGGTGATCGATCCTTACGCCGGTGTCGCTCACCCTGAAGCCTTTGTGCAGGCGGCGCTGCAACGCGCAATCTCGCTGGGCGCGCGCGTCGTTAATGGTACGCGCGTAACGGAGGCGCGGGATTGCGGCAACGAAGTCCATGTTACTACTGCAACCGGCACGCTGATTGCCGACCAGGTTGTTATTGCAGGCGGTGCCTGGCTGAAGCGCTTTGCGCCTCGCCTGCCGCTCGACCCGATTCGTACGTTAATGACCTGGTTTGAAGCTGTGCCGCATTACGCGCTGGCAGACTTCCCGGTGTTCGTGCGTGAAATTGATGCGCAGCTGACGTTGTGGGGGCACGGTTATTTATCCGGTGGTGACGTGAAACTGGGGTTGGGAGATATCGGCGTACCGCGTCAGGCTCTCGATCCCGATAATATGGATCGTGGAGTCGGCACGGCGGAAAGCGCTGAGACTCTCCATGCGGTGCAGCAGTGGCTTGGTGGGATATCGCCACAACCCATCCGGGTGGATCCCTGCATGATTACCCGCACACCCGATGCACAATTTGTCGCAGGACGTTATGAGGGGCGCGTGCTGGTGGCGGGGGGCGACAGTGGTCATGCGTTCAAACACGCACCAGCCGTCGGTGAGGTGATTGCCCGGCTGGCAAGTGGACGCGTGCCTGAGCTTGACGTTGATTTTATCAATCCGCAGCGATTTTTCTGAGTATGGGACGAAATATGGGATGTTTGCGGTTAAAAGCCATCGGCAAAGAGTACGCTGACGTACCAGTGTTGAAAAATATCAATCTGACGATTGAGGAAGGGGAGTTTGTGGTGATTGTCGGGCCGTCGGGCAGCGGCAAATCCACCCTGTTACGCATGATCGCCGGGTTGGAGGATATCAGCAGTGGTGAAATGTATCTTAATGAGGTGCTGATTAACGATACACTGCCGCAGGAACGCAGTACCGGCATGGTGTTTCAGTCCTATGCGCTCTACCCGCATATGTCAGTGGCGGAAAACATGGCCTATGGTCTGAAGCTGGCCGGATTAAACAAAACCGACATTACCGCTCGCGTTCGTCACGCCGCAGACATGTTGCAGTTAACACCGTATCTGGATCGCAAGCCTGCCTCCCTTTCGGGGGGACAGCGCCAGCGTGTGGCGATAGGACGTGCCCTGACCAAAGAGCCCGCGTTATTTTTGTTTGATGAGCCGCTTTCCAATCTGGATGCGGCACTGCGCGTTGATATGCGGGTGCAGATTGCCCGCCTGCATCAGCGGTTACGCGCCACGATGATTTATGTCACGCATGACCAGGTGGAAGCGATGACGCTGGCCGATCGTATTGTGATGATGTCCGGTGGCAAAATTGCCCAGGTTGGTTCGCCACTGACGTTGTACCATCACCCCGCGACTCTGGAGGTGGCGCAGTTTATCGGTTCACCGCGCATGAATGTGTTTCCGGTTAGCGTGGTGGATACTGCTCCCGATGGCATTGTGGTCAGTCTACCGGAGACGAAACTGTTGTCTTTGCCGCTGGAAGGAAAGTCGTTGCCATCAGGCGAAAAACTGCAACTGGGCGTTCGCCCGGAGCATCTTTATCTTACCGATGCGGCCCAGGCGCATCTCACTTCCGAGGTGGTGCTGGTGGAAAAGCTTGGCTATGAAACCCTGCTGTATCATCAAATTCCCGGCATTGACGAACCTCTGACGCAGAGACTACCGGGTGACAGCGGGATCAATGTTGGTGACAGGGTGTCGTTGCGTATAAACGATCGCCAATGCCATCTCTTTGCGATGTCAGGAGAGGCTTACTCTTCGTGAATATGATGGCATGCCACCCGGTGCCCTGGCGACACTTCACGTAATACCGGCACGGCCTGGTGGCATTGCGCTTCTGCACGCGGACAACGTGACGAGAAGCGGCATCCCGAGGGCGGGCGCGACGGATCAGGGATTTCACCCTGTACCACGGCGATCGGTTCACTTGACGGGTCCAGCGTCGGCACGGCAGCCAGTAGCGCCTGGGTGTAGGGATGCCGTGGCTGACTGAAAAGGGTATCGCGGCTGGCGGTCTCCACGATCTGCCCCAGGTACATCACCGCCACATCATCACAAAGGTGCTCCACCACGCCGAGATCGTGAGATATAAACAGGAAGGTGACGCCGTAATCATCACGCAGGTCGGAAAAAAGGTTGATGATCTGTGCCTGAATAGAAACGTCGAGCGCGGAAATTGGCTCGTCAGCGATAATGAAGTCCGGGTTGAGAATCAGTGCACGGGCAATGCCAATACGCTGGCGCTGTCCACCGGAAAATTCATGTGGAAAACGCGCGTAATGTTGCGGAGACAGCCCGCAAATCTTCATCACCTCAATCACTTTGTCATACAGCTGCGCTTTGGAGCAGAGTTTGTGCTCCAGTAGCGCCTCGCCAATGGCATCACCGATGCGCATGCGCGGATTGAGCGAGCTGTAGGGGTCCTGAAACACCAGCTGCATTTTGGGACGTAATGCGTGCATATCTCGCGCTGACAGGGTCTGTAACTCTTGCCCACGATACCGGATGCTACCGTCTGTTTTCTCATACAACCCCAGCAATGTGCGGCCAACCGTGGTTTTGCCACTGCCGGATTCGCCGACCAGGCCAAAGATGGTGCCCTGGCGAATGCGAAAACTGACATCATCCACGGCTCGCAGCTGTCCGGTTTCCTGACCAAACAAGCCTTCACGCAACGGGAAGTACTTTTTCAGCCCTTCCACTTCAATGACATATTCGCTACTCATGCGCAGGATTCCAGTGTTTCACGGTGAAAGCAGGCGGCCTGATGTGTCTGGCCGACCAATGGTGGGATGCCTGTGCGGCAAACTTCGCTGGCGCGCTCGCAGCGATCGAAAAAGGCACACCCGGCGGGTAACGTCGCAAGATCCGGCACCTGACCGGGGATGGAGTAAAGCCGCCGCCGCCGTTCACCTGGAACCGGACGGGAAGCGATAAGTCCTTTGGTATAGGGATGCTGCGGGTGACGAAGTACCTCAGTGGTCGGTCCCTGTTCAACGATCCGCCCGGCATACATCACCACCACATATTCCGCCATTTGGGCGATGACCCCCAAATCATGGGTGATCAGCATCAGCGCCATCCGGTTCGATTGTGCCTGATCGCGCAGCAGCCGCAGAATCTGTGCCTGCACGGTCACGTCCAGCGCCGTGGTCGGCTCGTCGGCAATCAGCAGTTGCGGCTGACAGCTGAGTGCCATCGCGATCATGATGCGCTGAAGCATGCCACCGGAAAGCTGGTGCGGGTAGCAACTCATCAGACTTTCAGCACGCGCCAGTCCGACATGGGTAATCAGCGTTATCGCCTGCTGCCAGGCGGCCTTAGGGGATGCACCACGATGGCGGATCAGGGGTTCGCAAAGCTGTTCACCAATCGTTAGTACCGGGTTCAGGGCGCTCATCGGCTCCTGAAAAATCATCGCCAGCTGGTTGCCACGCAGGTCGGCCATTTTCGCAGATTTAAGTTGCAGCAGATCTTCGCCCTGGAAACGAATCGCACCACCGTCAATGCGTGCCGCCTGTGGCGGTAACAATCCCATCAGGGACATGGCGGTAACGCTCTTGCCACAGCCCGATTCACCGACGATGCCGATGGTCTGACCGGCATAAATGCTGAAGGAGACATCCTGCACGGCACGCACACGACCCTGGTCGGCGGCGAAGGAGACGGATAAGCGTTCAAATGTGATCAGCGGTGCGCTCATTTCAGGTTCCGTTTCATGCGGGGATCGAGCGCATCACGCAGGCCATCGCCGAGTACGTTAATGGCGACCACGGTGATAAAAATCGCGAGGCCAGGTGGCATCCACAACCAGGGACGGCGTTGAAAGTCGATCA
This sequence comes from Pantoea cypripedii, assembly GCF_011395035.1. Taxonomy (NCBI): domain Bacteria; kingdom Pseudomonadati; phylum Pseudomonadota; class Gammaproteobacteria; order Enterobacterales; family Erwiniaceae; genus Pantoea; species Pantoea cypripedii. The sequence continues at coordinate 728,666 of NZ_CP024770.1, read as the reverse complement.
GGCTGTTGGCGGCATCCATCATATTGCCCCACGACGGTGTGGGTGGCACAACGCCGAGGCCCAGATAGCTCAGTGCGGACTCACTGAGGATGGCGTTAGCCACTGCCATCGTCGCCATCACCACCAGAATCGGAATGGTATTGGGCAGCAGATGACCAAACAGGCGGCGGCGTGACGAAAGACCAAGCACCTTTGTTGCCAGCATAAAGTCGCGCTCGTGGAGTGAGAGGATTTGTCCGCGCACCAGCCGGGCCAGTTTTGGCCACTCCAGCAGGCTGAGCATGATGACCACCATATAGATGCGTGAATCCGCAGAGAAATCGAGTTCCGACAGCATGGCCCCTGCGACAATCAGCAGAGGCAGGCTGGGGATAGTCATCACCAGATCGGCCAGACGCATGATCAGTTTGTCAGTCAGGCCACCCATATAACCCGATACTGCGCCGAGCAGGTAACCCAGCGCCACGGATAACAACATCGTCAGCAAACCTATAATCAGCGAAATGCGTCCGGCAAGGAGCAGGCGGGTATAGACGTCACGACCAAGAAAATCGGTGCCCAGCCAGTGCTGTGTGCCCGGTGGTTTATTGATCATCAGCGCGTCGGTGGCATCATCCTTCCATGGCGACCAGATTGGCCCCAGCACACACCAGATGGCCATCACCATCAGTAATAACAGGCACAGCATCGCCAGCGGATTGCGGCGTAATGTTTGCCAGGCCTGTCGCCACGGTGAAGGGGTGGTCTGCGCCAGCGCGGGGAGGATGGCTTTACGCAGGCGGCGATTAGTGGAAAAAAATGAACTGATCATCACGACCTCACGCGAATGCGCGGGTCCGCCCACGCATAGAGCACATCAGCAATCAGATTGCCGAGAATGGTTAATACAGCGAGGAACAGCGTAAACCCCATCAACACGGGATAGTCACGGGCGGCCAGTGAATCGATATGGATATGGCCTGCGCCCGGCCAGTTAAAGACTTTTTCAGTGATGATGGCGCCGGAGAACAGTCCCGGCAGTTCAAACCCGAGCAGGGTAATGATGGGCAGCAAGGCATTGCGCAAGGCATGCTTGAGGATCACCGTACGTTCGCGCAATCCTTTGGCGCGCGCAGTGCGAATAAAATCCATTTTGATCACATCAAGCATACTGGCGCGGAAATAACGCGTCAGGCTGCCCGCCTGTAACATCACCAGTGCCATCACAGGTAACACCAGATGGGCAGCAACCTGAAGGATTAACGCAAAGCCGGTATCATCGCTGCCAGTATTGGTCATACCGCCGACAGGCAACCAGTGCAGATCGACCGCGAACCATTTGATCAGCAGCAGACAGAGGAAGAAAGTTGGAAATGACATGGCGGCAAACACCATCACACTGACCAGATGATCAAACCACGAGTTAGGTTTGATAGCCGATGCGATACCTGCGGCCAGGCCAATCCCCCAGTAAAATACCAGCGCGATGCTGGCCAGCAGGAATGAATTCCAGATGTACTGATTGAGCAACTGACTGACGGGGATCTGATATTGCAGTGAGAAACCCAAATCACCCTGTAATAGCTGGCCGAGCCAGTGCAGATAGCGGGTGAACAGGGGTTGATCGAGACCGTAAATGGCTTTCAGTTCTGCTGCACGGGCGGCGGTGAGTGTGACGTTGCCATCAATAAAGTCACCGGGGGTTTTCGCAAACAGCATAAAGATAATGAAGGAGGCAAACAGCAGCATCGGCAGGGTCTGCAACAGTCGCCTCAGGATAAAATTTCTCATAGCTTTCTCATATCAGCCGCCGGGATTTTCCGACGGCTGTGCTGTTAGCGGCGTTACTTAACGATTTTGACGTCCGGCAAGCTGCCGGTGAGGCCGTTATAGATATCCGGTTTGAAACCGGTGACGCGGGCGCTGCTGGCTGAGAGGATCTGGCGATAACCCAGCAGAATGACCGGTGGATCGTCTGCCAGGACTTTGTACAGCTGATGGTAAATCGGCTTGCGTTGCTCCACATCCAGTACCGCGTTGCCTTCATTTATCAGCTTATCGACCTGCGGATTGTTATAGCCTGATTCTTTTGCCTCGGTGCTGTAGTAATCCCACACGCCATCATGCGGATCGTTTAAGGTGCTGGTGCTGAAGGATGCCAGGTCGTAATTGCCAGCTTTACGCTGTGCCATCAGGGCATTGAAATCCACCACCTGCGGTTTGAGCAGCACGCCGATTTGCTGCCAGTTCTCTTTAGCGATAGGGATAAGCGCATCATTCAGCACTTTCTTACTCACCAGTAAGGTCAGTTCAAGGCGTTTGCCATCCTTCACCCGAATACCATCGGCACCCGGCTTCCAGCCTGCCTCATCGAGCAATTTTTTTGCCTGGGAAGGATCGTATTTATACGGATTCACGCCGTCCGGGTTATACGCCCAGGAAATGGGTGCGATAGGTTCGATGGCCACTTTGCCATAACCCTGATACACCACATCGATGAGCTTCTGACGATCCAGCCCGTAAATCAGTGCCTGACGTACTTTCACATCCTGCAACGCCGGGCGGCGAACGTTAAACTCGACCTTGCTGTAATCGCTGGAGCCGTAGAGATTGATATTGGCGAAGCCAAGCAGTTTCAGCTGTTCAATATCATCCGGGCGCGAGGTGAAGGCGTCATAATCGGTCTCACCTGTCTGGAAGAGCTGGAAGTTGGTCGACGGATTGGTTACACGATAAATAAACCGTGGTGTGGGAGGTGTACCACGATAGAAGTGGGTGTTGGCATGAAAGCGAATTTCCTGGCCGGGAATATATTTCTCGTAAACATAGGGACCATTACCCAGTGGTTTACCGTGCAGAGTACGCAGATAGTCAAGATTGCCGCGCTGATAGCCTTTACCGTAATACGCTTTAGAAAGTACCGGGCCACCAATTTTAGCCAGGGTAGTGGCGCCGGGTTGCGTGGTGGTGACTTGTAATGTAAGCGGGTCGATAACTTTCAGACCGCTGACGTTGTCCGCCTTGCCTGCTTTATATGCAGCGCCGCCAGCAATATTGGCCAGCGTGATATCGGTGTCACCATCATATTTCGGGTCGTAAAGGACGGTGAGGGTAAAAGCGACGTCTTCAGCAGTCAACGGAGAGCCGTCGCTAAACGTCAGGTTTGGCCGTAGCTTAATAGTATAGACTTTATTGTCCGGGCTTACTGTCCAGCTTTCAGCCAGACCCGGAACCAGATTCCCGTGGCTGTCCCAGTCAATCAGGCGCGAAAAGATGACGTTAGTGACATTTTCATCCCAGCCATTCACAAAAAAGTAGGGGTTAAAAATACCCTGTGGTTCAGAGATCCCTGCCACCACCGTGTCTTTGCGCAGCTTCGCCGCTGCCGGAATCTGGCTGGCGTCCGTTGCCGGGGTAATACCTTCTTTGAGGGGTTCATCCGCGAAAGTCATGGAGGTGAAGGCTGCCATGCCGCTAAAGAGGGCGATTTTAAGACTGAGCTGAATGCTTTGTTTATTTATTAACCTGACCAAAAGAGATCCCTCATCAATATAATTGCAATGTTCATTTACAAAAACTGAAAATTAATCTTCCCCTAATCAGGTGTCTAACAACCAAACGCTATAATAAATAACCAAAAATCCTTAGTATATTTGTGGCTAAACATGGGTGAATTTGTTGTTTAGTAACATTGTGACTTACATCAAAGAGTGGATATTCTGTAGCGCGAACAAGGCGAGAAATAATGCCAGCTGAATTCAGGTGAGCATTAAATAAGCAATGGAATAAAAGAGCGTCAGATCTTTTCCCCAGCTCTCTCTGGGGAATGAATGGTGCAAATTATGCTGCTGATAAACTTCAGCCGTTATTCCAGGTAAATTCATACCGTTCTGGTCGAATGAAAAATACTGAATGTTCAGCACAACGCTGATCTTCAAACCAGGAGGTTCTTTCCATGCAGAACAAAGGGGCACCTTTTGCGACATGAAGTATTTCAGCGAGGGTTTTATCGGCGTAATGCAGGCGGATACGGATGTCGGCACGCGTGATAGCCAGCCCGGCACTTTTTTCCAGCAAGGCCCATGTCGGCTGCTGTTCAATTTCCTCCCAACTCAGTTGCTGATTAAACACCGAGAAATGGCTGTGACCCACCGCAATCGGCTCATTGTCCACCAGATGTAATCGCGCAATAAAGGTCAGCGTATCCTGTACCTCAAACAAAGGTTGCAGCGTGGCTGGCGTTGGATAGCGTTCTTTATTTAGCAAACGCATCGTGGCATCCAGGCCCTGCTGTTTAAGCGATTCATGGAAACTGCGCATCACATTAATCCCATGTGCCACTTTTTTCCCGGAGACATAAGTCCCTTTCCCTTGCTTACGCTCCACGACACCCTGTTCCGTCAGGTGTTTTAAGGCCAGCCGCACCGTCACGCGGCTCACCGCAAAACGCTGTTCCAGCGCTGATTCTGACGGGAGTTTGCCGCTGGGCTGATAGCAACCCGCCGTAATCTCCTGCTGTAAGGTATCGGCTATCTGTCGGTAAAGTGACGTCAGGTTTTCACGAACCAATGCCATTGCATCCTCCGCCTGCTGGTATTCCATTTGGATCTAATTTAGCCAGAAGCGATCTTAGATCAACTTGTATTAATACGTATTATAACCACATCCCAATACATTCTCTCACAGAGTCGTTTTGATGAATACACAGGTTGCCATGTTGTCCATTGATTCCCTCACCTTTGGTTATCCTGGCGGAGCCGCGGTTTTCAGGGACTTTAGTTTTCATGCGGACGAAGGCGAGTTCGTCGTATTACTGGGGCCATCAGGTTGTGGAAAAAGTACCCTCCTGAATCTGCTGGCGGGCTTTACTCAACCTGACCTGGGCAGCGTACAGGTCGGTGGCAAAAGTCTTGCACCTGAGGACGATGTACTGGGATACGTCTTCCAGCAACCACATTTATTCGGCTGGCTAAGCGCGGTAGAGAATGTCCGTTTTGGCCTGCGCATGCGCAATCAGATCAGCAAAGCGGCGCAGCTCGCGCTGGCACACCAATACCTCGCTCGCGTAGGTCTGGCACATGCTGCCAATCTGTTACCTCATCAGATGTCCGGGGGGATGCAACAGCGCGTGTCGCTGGCTCGCGCGCTGGCAATGGAACCGAAAGTGCTGTTGATGGATGAGCCGTTTGCGGCACTGGACGCCATCACCCGCAGCGATATGAACGAAGAAACCTTGCGTCTGTGGACCGCGCTGGGACAGACCACGGTGTTCATTACCCACGATATTGAAGAGGCAGTGTTCCTGGCCGATCGCGTCATTGTGCTCAACCTTGCACCGGGTGGCATTCACAGTGAACTCAGCATCGATTTACCCCGTCCGCGCAGCAATCTTGAGACACGCCAGTTGCCGGAATTTATTGCTTTACGCACAGAATTACTCAAGCGCATCAGTTACGTGATGCAGCAATCCCCGCAAAAATCACAACATTAAAATGGACACCATTATGGGTAAATCACGCTTTGCCGTGCTGGTCGCGGCCATCCTTTTTTCTGCATCCACACTGGCGGCGGATAATCCACCGCTGCGCATTGGCTGGGTCTATGCACTGGCTAACGCACCGGCAATTGTTGCCGAGAAGGAAGGTTTTTATCAGCAGGAAGGTCTCAATGTCGAGCTGAAATCTTTTGGCGATGGCCCGGTTATCACTCAGGCATTAGCCGCGCATGAGCTGGATGCGGCCTATATTGGTGCGCCACCGGTGTTTCAATGGTACTCCCGTGGTTTGCAGGGGCAGATTATCGCCAAAGTGAACAGCGGCCAGGCGGCACTGCTGGTGGATAAAAATAGCGCGATTGCCAGCCTTGCCGATCTCAAAGGCAAACGTATCGCGGGTGTGAAAAAAGGCAGTGGCATGGATGTGCTATTGCGCGGGCTGGTGCTGTCACAGCAGGCGAAACTGACGGCGGATAAAGATGTTGAGGTGCTCAGTATGCCAGCGGGCAATATGGCAGCGGCGTTGCAGCAGAATGTGGTGGATGCGGCATTCACCTGGGAGCCTTTTATCAGTGAAGCCGTGCTGCGTGGTGAGGCCCGAATTCTGCTGGATGTGAACCAGGTGCAACCGGATTATCCCTGGTACGTCATTATGGCGTTACCTGAGACACTGAAAAATCGTCCCGATGACGTCCTGAAGCTGTTACGTGCGCACCAGAAAGCCGTCACCTTCATCAACCAGCATCCTGATGAGGCGAATAAGATCATTGCCGCTGCCTTCAAACTTCAGGCTATCAAAACCGCTGACGGGAAGACCATAGCGCCTGAAGCGGTGGTGCAGGAGGCGCGTAAACGCATTCACTGGTCGGTTTCCCTGACAGGTCAGGATAGCGCCTTTATTCAGCGACTGATGAAGGATTCGCTCAGCCTGGGTTATATGCAGCAGGCACCCAGACTGAATGATGTGGTGAATCCTGACTGGCTTCACAAAGCAGGTCTGTAGTCGTGATGAGAATAAAACCAAACTGGGGCTGGGCCTCGTTACCGGTGCTGCTGCTGTTGTGGATCGCGGTGGCCAGTCGCTATCCCTCTTACGTGTTGCCTCAGCCCTGGGATGTCTGGCATGAGGCGCAGCTTTGGTTCAGTGATGGCTCCATCTGGGTACAGCTGGGGGCAAGTCTGCTGGAAGAATTTGTCGGCTTCAGCATTGCTGTCGTCCTGGCGCTGCTGCTCGGTGTCAGCGCCGGTTTATCCGACCGGTTTCGCGACTTTATTACGCCGCTGAATAGCCTGTTCATGGCGATCCCGCCCATCGCCTGGGCACCGCTGATGTTGCTGATTTTTGGTCTGGGTTTTACCTCCATTGTGGTGGTGATCATTATTGCCGCCCTGTTTCCCATGTGTATCACCATTCAGGAGGGGATCCGGGGTATTCGGGGAGGGGAGGTACGTGCTGCACGCACGCTGGGTGCGAGTCGTCGTCAGCTGTTGCTGCATGTCTATCTGCCCAGTTCATTGCCTTTTATCACCGCAGCGCTGCGTATTGGTTTCAGCCAGGCCTGGCGTGCGTTGGTCGCCGCCGAGATGCTGGGTGCATCACAGGGTATTGGCTGGATGGTTGCCATGGGGGGCCAGACAGGTAACAGCAGCCAGGTTTTGCTCGGTATCTGCCTGATCGGTTTGATTGCCTGGTTAATGGAAAATCTGGTCTTCCGCCGTATTGAACAGCGCTATCAGCGCTGGCGTGCCCATTAAATTATTGAGAGGTGAAATGTGAGCCAGTTTGATATTCGCGATGCCGGACTTTATGTGGCACCGCAGGGGTTGTATGAGCTGAATAAAGCGCGGCCATTTCTTGGCAGCGTACAATGTTCGCACCGGACGGTGACCGCCGGGGCCTGGGAAGAGATTGTCCTGACATACACCGTTGGCGCCAGTGGTCTGGCAGATGGAGCATGGCTAAAACTTGCGTTTAAATTCTATTCAGACTGGGCGCTCTTTCAGACCAGTGAACCCACCGCTGCGGATTTCGTTAGTGCTGAATATCAGGCCGGGCCGCTGGTGCCGGGACAAAGCCCGGCCACGGTGCAGCACCTCAAGGTGCGTTTCGATCAAAAAGGACACGAACGTCCGTTTCAGAAAGCCATTCTGATCGATATTGTCGACGGTTATCTTAATCCCGGCGATCAAATCATCATTCGTCTCGGCGATCGCCGTTACGGCGGCGGTGGCACCCGTGTGCAAAGTTTTGTGGAAAAAGATTTTGCCTTCCGCATGTTCGTCGACCCACTGGGAAGCTCCAAATTTGCTGAAGTGCCGGGAGATATTTTGCTGGATATCGAGCCGGGTGCGCCGGTGAGTCTGGCGGTAATCGCACCAAGGCTGATAACGCCTGAAACCGCATTTTCGGCCATTGTTCGACTGGATGATGCCTGGGGTAATACCTGTATCAATTTACCGCTGACGGGCTGGCTGACGTTAACCCATCAGGATGGTGATGTGCTGAAACAACGTTTCACCCTTGCACAACAAGGTTGGGCAATTACCCGTCTCCAGGAGCTGCTGCTTCGCAACGGTGAATGGCACCTGACGGCCACTGTCGATGCACTGCCCCTGTTACAGGGGCAAATATGGATCAATGCTGAGAAAACCCATACCGGGCTTCGCCCCTTATATGCTGATCTGCATGTGCATTCGGATGACACTGTAGGCACTAACGATACTTTGTATAACCTGAGCTATGGCCGTGATGTCGCGGGTCTCGATGTCCTGGGTTATACCGCAAATGATTTCAACATCACGGAAGCGCGCTGGAAAAATGCCGTGAAACTGATCAATGAACTAAATCAGCCTGAGCAATTTGTCTGCTATTCCGGCACGGAATGGTGCGGCAATACCTGCGCCGGTGGCGACCATAATGTTGTTTTTCTTGAAGATGACGATCCACAGTTTCCGTTTGATCGCGAAGGGCGGCTGGTTCGTTCCTTCGAATGGAATGAGTTTACCGCTGGCACAATCAAACCGGGGACATGGCCGCTTGATGAACTTTATGCCGCGTATGCCAGAGAACCGCATAAACATCTGCTGATACCGCATGTCGGTGGACGGCGTTGCAACCTTGACTGGCATCATCCCGAACTGGAGCGTCTGATTGAGGTCGGTTCGGCATGGGGGCAGTTTCACTGGGTTTATGCCGAAGCCCTGGAGCGCGGCTATCGTCTGGGGGCGACGGCGAACAGTGATGAACATCAGGGACGTTGTGGCGGAGGGGTGCCGGCCACGGCGGTATTTGGTTCACGGGGCGGGCTGACCGGTGTCCTGGCCGAACATTTTGATCGAAAGGGGGTGGCGACGGCGCTCAGGGCGCGTCATACCTTCGCCACCACCGGCGAGCGCAGTTATGGTGAGCTGCGTTATGGGGAGGCGGTGATGGGGGATGTTGCGCCGTTCCACGCAGAAAAGGTGCTGAACTACCGTCTGCTGGGTGACACAGGCTGGGAAGTCATTACGCTTTACGACGGCGAGAAAAAAGTCTGGGAACGCGATCTCCACGCTGAGCTGGGGCGTTCAATCCGTCAGTTTCGGGTGCGGTTGAGCGGTGCACGCATTAAAGATCGCTATCGTGGCGCATACTGGCATGGTCATATTGAGGTTTCCGGTACCCCCATCAATCATTTTGAACTGACGGGGGCTGATCACCCGGAGCAGACAGTCTGGCGTCACAGTCATACACAAATAGGGCTGCGCACCGATACCAATGGTGACAGCGATACCCTTACGGTGGTAACGGGTGGGCTGGAAAATGCCGCTTTAAAACTTCAGCTCAATATCGCTGGCTACGTAAAGGTCGGGGACATCCGTACTCCCCATCCACATGCCTGGGCGCCGGAATTCAGCGTCGAACTCACGGGTGCTGAACTGCTGCAGGTAGCGAAGAAAACCTATTCATTACCCGGTACTGAATTGCAGGTTGAGATTGAAGCGATCACCGAACAACCGTTGCCGCGCGATGTCACAGGGGAGATTGCTTTAGGCGATTTGCCGCTGGCAGAGAAAAAAGAACATGCCCTGTTCATTTCGGCACGACAAAAAGATCAGTCAAGGATTTGGACATCCGCACTGTTTTTGACTCGTTAAGGTGGAACGCCAGCGTTGCGGAACCTCATCGCTGGCTTTCGATATCGATATGTTCAATTCCTCAACTCTGGCGGATGCTATTGAACAACGTTATCAGGCTGGCCTGCTACCGGAACTGCGACGACGCAGGTTGCTGGATACGGATTATCAGGGCAGCGATTTTCGTAGCAGCCTCGACCTGGCACCGCTTGGGTAACGGCAATGCTAAAAAACATAAAAAATCGGCTTAACTCCAAAGAGCCTACTTTAGTGGCAGCATAGAATCCCGGTCAATTTAGCCTCAATTGACAAGGAAAACCTCCCGTGCACACCACAATGAAGTTGCAGAACGACACCGCCCCATCCTCATTCGTAGATCCCATCGCTCCGGCAGATAGCGTCCGGAAACACAGCCCAGGCACCCATGAGGACATAGCCTGTGTTCACGTTTTATCAGTGGGATGCAATGTAATGCAACACATGCCTGAACCTGATGAAAAAGCTCTCCGGTTACTGAATGATTACCAGAAATCTTCTCCCGCTCTCAGGGAGTACCTCTCGGAGGAGGGATTCATAACAGATAATGGCGAGCTGGACGCCCCCCATGCCTGCAAAAACTGGAAGGCACTGTGGGAGAGTTTTCCCGCCGAAAAATTTCAGGACATTTCTGGAGGAGCAGGATCCACGAAAGAGGCCGAAGACCTTCTCAACTCCACAGAAGTGTTCCTGCAGGATTTGAAGGAAAACCTGGCCAGAACGGATGAACGCACAGGAACGCAGCCAGCCATAGCGGAAGCGGAAGAGGAAGCGGCTGTTGATGTTCAGACTCTCCGTGTGCTGCTGGATGAGGAGACCCGTGAAAGCGTCGTTGCCACTGCGAATGAATTTATCCGGGAGGGGGGACGAAACCGAGAGCACCTTGATGATTTGGGATCGGAACTGAAAGCCGCAGTGGAAAGTCTGGATGACGCACAGAAAACAAAGCTGGCCAACCAGGAAGATCGCAGTTTGCTGGCGGCGGCCGTTAAGGTGATGAAGGACAGTATGGAAGCTGTTAACAAGCCTGAAACCGCAGAACGTCTGTCAGCGGAAGAAAAACAGGTACGCCTTGACGCCTGCGAGGCGCTGATAGACCTGTCTGCGGCATTGGAAGGTGCGGTTGACATACTGAAGAGCGTCAGGGCAGCAGCCACGGGGAGTGATGTTCTTGGACTGCCGGAGAAACTGAGCAACGCCCGGCATAAAATAAAAGATGCGCTTAAGATCGTGAAGAAGAGAAGAAATGAATCTATTGAAAGTACTTATCCGGATAAATCCGGCAGGGTAAAAGCTGCACTTCTGAAAGTATCCATCCCCGGCAGCAAAAAAGATCCGGTGACCGATGTCCTGAACAACCTGAAAGCACATGAGCAAAATCTTGAAAAAGGAGTTCACCGGGAGAGGATTTATATCAGGGAGGCCACGCAAACGCTGTCACAGGCTGTCGATACCCTACCGAAAGGGAAGGTCAGGGATGCTGTCAGCCAGTTGCAGACATTTTGCGCATTCCTGGCGCCCCACCTGAAGGCACTGGCATCAGGGAAAACTCCAACCATAGCCGGCGCGCAGGAGCTCAAAGAGGCCGCTACTGCGGCGGTTGCTATGTACAGAACGCTTATGAGTGCCGGCAACACTACTGATGGGCCGAAAACGCAGCGTGACGTGTTTAATGAGGCGGTGGATAAACTCATACATGCACATAAAAGTATCAAGTCGCAGGAGCTTAAACAGCCGCTCAGAGATACCGGACTGGCATTCAGCCTGGTACGCGAGAATAGCCGGAGCGGGCAGTCTGTTGATATCAAGACAGATACACTGACGCAGCTGAAAGAGATGTCGGTGGCGCTTCGTGGTGCGGGTGCTAAAGCGGTACATAAGGTGGTGGGGGTTACTGAAAAGATGGGTTCGCCCGGAGCAGAGAGGAAAAAACTGACGGACCTGCTTGAGGTAAAAAGTGACCCGCTGCTTACGTCACTGTACTGGTTTGCGCTCAAGAGCAAGGCACTGGCAGGGAATGCCAACGCTGCCGATAAAGTGGCTGATATGCGGGTGCATAAAAAAGGCGCTGATTCCCTGAGCAATGTGAGTGACATGCGCACTAAAAGTGTTGAAGCCATTTCATTAGCCCGGACTGAGATGAAAGAAGCCTTTTCGTTCGTTGAACACCGCTGGCAGGAAACCAAAAATACACTGCACACGCTGCAGAAGACCAGTGAGAATGAATTCACCCTGGCGAAAGCTCAACTGAACGCTATGGAAAAAGATGACCCCCGCAAACTCCCTGCGCGACCTGAAGACATAAGTCAGCAGCGAAAAAAAGTGAATATTCTCAGGGAATTCCTTACAGATATTCAAAAGTGTCGGGACGGATTTAAAGAGGCCGTGAATGAAGCCCGTAAGGCGGCAGGAAGCGCAGAGACCCTGGTGTTTTCGCAGAACCGGTTAACAAAAACCGAAGTGGGGTTGCCTGCCTCAGAGGCTCTGCTACAGGCTGAGGGGGCGATGCGGACAGCGGTAGCAGAACTTCGGGAGGTCACCCAGCGGGATCCTGAGGTTTACGGCCCAGAGCAGAGATTGGCGATATATCTTGCACTGGTGCTGGCTGAGCAGGTGGATGAAATAAAGGGGTTAAGTCCGGCGGAAAAGCACGCTTTGGTAGAGGCGCAGGCGGAGAAGCTTGCCGGAGAGATTGACTCACCCGGATTTGACAGGAAAGCATTTGTTGCACTGATTACAGAATATTACCGGCAAAAATGTGACGGCACGTTAAAACTTCCCCGCGCGTACAGGGAAGTTCTGGCAGAGCCGGGTCTGAAGTGGGCAAATCTGATGAAAGAGAAAGGCGCAGCCAGGCTGGGGAGTTCGCTCATCCGTCTGACATTGCGCAAACTGATTTCACAGAGTGTCAACATCCTTGTGCCGGGAGGTGTCATGGGCAATGTATGGGGAGCTATCCGTGGAATTGTGTCAGCAGGTTTAGTCCTTCAGGCAGGGTATGAACGTGTTGATTCTCTGGAAAAAACGCGCATGCCTCGCCGTGGCCTGCCTTCCCACACCATTTCCGACGCCAAACTGGACACCGTGAAATTTGCCGGGGCATTGACCGCCGATGCGGCAATGCCGTCGCTCCTCAGGGATACCAAAAACGGACTGGCGATGGTGAGGGACATCCGAAATAACGGCTTCGCTCATACGATGGTGCAGGCAGGTAATCATTTCGTGGCAAATAACCTCATCAGTGCCGGATTCACGCTGGCCGCTGCCGCGGGAAGGGAAGGTGTCGGGGCGGCTGCAGAATTTATCACTAATACCATGGAGAGTGCGTCACTGCGCAATCAGGTGTTCCCTTACCAGGGGCAGGGAGACCGCGTGGAACAGGCCGTCGGAGAGATGGCTGATATTGCCAGACGTGGGCGGGCAGGTCCTGGGAGCATGCGGAAAGACGAAGTTGCGATGATTGACCGCGCCCTGGACGATGCACTGAAAGATCTTGCACAGGAAAAAGCCAGGTTAAACGGTACCCTGACAAAAGCAGAGAGTGATTTTATAAAAGCAAGAGGATTGACGCAGAAGGACCTGATAGCGGCATGTGATGCCCAGTCTGAGAGGTTGCGCTCTTACCAGACTGGTGGTGAGAACGCCAACCAGCTGGTTATTCTCGGGAAGAGTAAGCCCGGGCAGTCTGAGTTTGATGCCTGCGTCAGGGAGGGCGACAGCCGTATTTTTATCCGGGAAGGCGCTGCTGATAAAGACTTGCTGCGCCACGAGGTGACCCATCTGTGGGGGAAAGGAGAGAGGGAGACCCGCAACATTACGGCGACGCTGATGGGATTGCGGACGGGTGACCACAGCATGGCAGGGAAGTTTAACATTAACCTTGATGCGAACGATGAAAATAATACTGATGGGCTACACTTTGCATTTGGAGGCGATTCTCTGTTCAGTTCCGGAAAAACGGCAAATATATCCTCACGACCTGACACCGTTAATGATCACCTGGGTGAGATATCTCGAGAAACGCGCCTCACCAGAAATTTTCAAAATAATCTTCTTGAACAATCTCTGGATAGGAATGTCCAGATTGACGTAAAAAAACCGTTATCAGAATTCACTAACGATGTACTGAAGGAAGCATATTCCTCAAATGGCATGTCAAATCCAGACAGTCGAATTAAAAACGACAGAATAAAAGTGGATGTTGATAATTCCTGGGACCTTTTTGGTTTGTTTAAGTCACAATTTTTAAAGAAAAAAATTGAGGAAGGGTTTACTCCCGCTGAAGTTGCTAATGGGACAGCACGGAAGTTTATTGAGGAAAACAATACTCTATTAAGAAAAATTGCTGGCACAGGATATAAAATTACATGGCCAGCGGACTACCCTGATAGTTTGAAACATCAATTAAATGATGGTTTTTTAGTAAGTTATATGGAGGATCGATACGAGGCAGCCCTGGATAGTCATACGAATGAAATTCGGGATAATTTAAAACAAAATGCAAAGGCGAGCATTGAGCTTTATAATATTACCCACCAAAACAGCAGCCCTGTGGGAATGGTTACTGAGGCCGATCTCAATGATGTAACACAGGTGGTTTTTTGTGGCAAAGTTGTACCAAATCTTTTCTTCCACAAGGGCTATATATTTAGCACCACTCCAGGGTTTGAACCAGTGAGTTACTCTAAACTACAAAGAGAGGAAAATATATCTCAAGAATTAAGAGCGGCTATTAACGAAGGTCTTTCGAAAAGAGATAATATTTCCCTGAGAAATGTGGGTAATTATAGAACAATACAAAATGAGGCTCCTCCGTTTGATAAGGAATTCGCAATTAAACCTGGTGTGAGGGGGAAAATAGACTATATTCTTACGCCAACCCTTATTCGTAACAAGAAAAGCGATTTTGATTTCGCCACCTGGAGTAGCCTGGAATCCAATGTTACATATGGAGCGAATGCATTACAATTGTTTCTTTCTGCATATCCTGTGTGGGGGCCTGCAATGAAAATAACTCCAGCCGTTAATTATGGCATTAGTTTATTAAATAGCGTACCTTCATTACTTAAGGCCTCAATTGAAGATGACCCTCAAAAACAAGGTGGGCATATTCGGGATGCATTAATTAGTTGGGTGGTGAATATGGGTGCCGGATCACTTGCAAAAGCAAACATGGATAAGTTGAGTGAGCATGCAACCAATGCGGCCCAGGAATTTATAAGAAATCCACAAAACAAAACTGAGATACTAGCATCATTCTTTAAACAAACAGCTTCAGTTTTAACAAATAGTGGAAGGAAAGGGTGGAATAGTGCCGCGGAATTTTGGAACTCATTAACTCCGGGTGGAAAAATGTTTTTTGGCAGATTAACAGGAAATAGTGCGAAAATTGTTTATGATAAACTGGATAAGCTTTTCACAAACGCTGAGCCAACAGTTATATCGCCAACAGTTGATTCAGTTGAAGACAAAATAGCAAAATTACCCAAGCGTGGGATCGGATCTTACGGTGAGATGAAAGACAGATTAAATCTCACTTTCCCCCAATATATGGTTAAGTGGGGTGGGGGACTACATTACGGTAACCCGGTACCACCAGACATTGCAGATTATATTCGGACCCACTAAATTGGAGGTCTGGACCATCGGGACATTAAACGTATCACGAGACACATGATCCTATCGCCCGGCTGGAGATCTGGCTGGGTTACGGGCAGGAACTGGCCGAGGGGCTGTGCATGCCTGCAATCATTTGTAACGGCGCGATTTATTGCGCCGTTTTCCGGTACTCCGTGGCATTCCAAAATTCGCGCGATAACGATAAATCGTGTCGATTCAGAGAAGGAGCTTATTGTCCGGGATTTTGTAGTTAAAAGTCAGGCACCGTCATATCAGTGGCGTATAGGGACGGCGTGAGGGGAGGCCTTAATCAGACCGGGTTAACAGATGTTGCTGGCTTCGCTTGAGAATTCAATTTGCTGCCGCTCCCGACACTCTGCCAACAGATTTGCACAAACACATCTTGTTACCATTCATGAAACAATGATAACCATTAGCGTTAATGGTTATCATTTTTCTGCGATTTTGTGATCTATGTTAAATTTTATCACCCTATAATGATTGAGGTATTAAAGATCTCTAGCGCAGAGGGCAGGTATTACCCGGCCCCGGTGACTATTGAGTCATAACAACATAATCATAATTGGCAGGAAATTTATGTTTGAGCAAGCAGGTCGTGTCTCGCGCAGGCGTTTGTTGCAAGGCATGGGGGTACTGGCTGCGGCTGCGGTTATCCCGGCGTTTCCCTCTTATGCAAGCGCTTCTCCGGATGATGATTTCACCAAAATCTCCACGCTGCTAACCGGAAAAGCACAACTCCCGGAAAATTTCACCCGGGTTCTCCTCTCCGCCTTCTCCCGAATCGACAGTAATTTCAGCAGTAAAGTCAGCAAACTTCAGCAGTGGATTGAAAAGCAGTCCCTGGATGCCAGCGAGATCAGCAGCAAACTGGCCGCAGATCCCGCCGTCGCCGATTTAGCCCATCTCCCCGCCGACATTCTGACGGGCTGGTATCTGGGCATCGTTGGTAAAGGCGATCAGGCCGTCTGTGTGGCCTATGTCGACGCTTTCTCCAATCAGGTTGTCGCCGACGTACTCAGGCCACCGACCTACGCCTATGGCGCATATGGCAGCTGGGCTGCAAAACCACCGTTAACCATCGGTTAAATCCATCTACTGAGAATAAGTCACTGACATGTCTGAAACTATTACTACTGATGTTGTTGTCATCGGTTCCGGTGTGGTGGGCGCATTAACCGCCCGTAAGCTGGCACTGGCTGGACGCAAAGTGTTGATGCTGGAAGCTGGCCCGCGTATTCAGCGCGATACCATCGTCAGCAATTTTCGTCACTCAGCACGTAAAGACGATTTTATTGCCCCTTATCCCAACTCAAAAATCGCCCCCTTTCCGGATTACAAACCGGACGATAACGGTTACCTCGACCAGACCGGTCCGCAGGCCTATAAACCTGAATATCTGCGCGTGGTGGGCGGCACCAGCTGGCACTGGGCAGCACAGGCATGGCGCCTGGTTCCCGCCGATTTTCGTCTGAAGACCCAGTACGGAGTAGGGCGTGACTGGCCGATCAGCTATGACGACCTGGAACCTTATTATTATGAGGCCGAGCTGCTGTGGGGCGTGTCCGGACCGGACGAAATGGCAAAATATTCGCCGCGCAAACAGCCTTTTCCGATGCCTGGCGTGAAAAAATCTTACCTTGAACAGCGGGTCACGGAGCGTCTGGCACCGAAGTATGAAGTGCTGACCAACACCACCGGGCGCAATTCTCTGCCTTACGATGGACGTCCTCAGTGCTGCGGCAACAATAACTGTATGCCGATCTGCCCGATTGATGCGCAGTATCACGGTGGCATCGCCGCCGATGCCGCAGAAAAAGCGGGCGTGCAACTGATTCCTCAGGCGGTGGTGTATAAGCTGGAGCAGAATGGTCAGGGCAAAATAACTGCCGTACATTATTACGACTGGAACAAGCAATCGCATCGGGTGGAAGCCGAAATCGTGGTGCTGGCGGCCAATGCGATCGAATCATCCAAAATTCTGTTCCTCTCCGCCGATGCGAAAAACCCGCATGGTCTGTGTAATAACTATGACCAGGTGGGACGCAATCTGATGGATCACCCTTCCAACTCGGCAACCTTTTATGTCGATGAACCGATCTGGCCTGGTCGCGGTCCGATGAGCCCGTCTTCCATTCAGCAGCTGCGTGATGGGGCTTTCCGCTCTGAATCTGCTGCATTCCGTATCGATATTTCCAACTCATCACGCGTTGCTGGCGTTACCGCTGGCGCGATCAAGGAAGGTCTGACCGGGCAGGCGCTGGACGATGCTATTCGTTTCCGTGCCTCTCACGAACTGAGTATTAAAAACGTTCTGGAGCAGTTACCGGATCCCAACAACCGCACCATGCTGAGTACCTCGAAAAAGGATGCGCTGGGTCTGCCCACGCCGTCTTTCTCCTACTCATTTGACAGCTACGTAGAGAAAGGCATGCAGCATTCTTTAGCCGTGTATGCCGATATCGCCAGGATGCTGGGTGCCACCGATGTGCGCTACTCCACACCGGGTGTTTACAGCAATAACCAGCATATTACAGGTACGCTGGCGATGGGGTTTGATGAAAAAACCTCTGTGACTGACCATCACGGTAAAGCCTGGGAATACGACAATTTGTACATCGTATCGACCGGCGTCATGCCGACGGTCGCGACTGCTAACTCAACCCTGACAGCATGCGCGCTCGGATTACGTACCGCCGACGCCATTCTGGGCAAAATTTAAGGAGAGCCACCATGAAAAAATCGCTTTCTTTAAGCCTGACCGGACTGGCTCTGGCACTGTCACTCAGCGCATCGGCTCACGCCGATGAGGATTCCTCAGCCGCGTTAATCGCCAAAGGCCAGTACCTGGCTACCGCCGGAGACTGTGGTGCCTGCCATACCGCCCCTGCGGGTAAACCCTTCGCCGGTGGGTTATCACTACAGACCCCGCTGGGCAGCATTTACAGCACCAACATCACGCCTTCTAAAACCGCCGGTATTGGCGATTACAGCCTGAGTGATTTTGAAAAGGCGGTGCGACACGGTGTACGTAAGGACGGGGCGAATCTCTATCCGGCCATGCCTTATACCTCGTATGCAAAGATTACCGACGAGGATATGAAGGCGCTGTACGCGTACTTTATGCATGGCGTGCAGCCGGTTGATGACAAAGGGCCGCAGACTGACCTGCCATTCCCGTTCAACATCCGCCTGTCGATGGCGGGCTGGAATCTGCTGTTTGCCGACAGTAAACCGTTCACGCCGGATAGCAGTAAATCTGCTGAATGGAATCGCGGAGCTTATCTGGTAGAAGGGCTGGCTCACTGTTCAACCTGCCACACCCCACGTAATGTGCTGATGGCCGAGCAGTCGGATAAGTCGCTGGCGGGTGCCTCTCTGGGGACATGGTTTGCGCCTAATATCACCTCAGATGTGCATGCAGGAATTGGTGGCTGGTCTGACAAAGCCCTGATTTCTTATCTCTCAACCGGTAACTCCGGTGAAGGTTCGCAGGCGGGTGGACCGATGCTGGAGGCGATTAACAAGAGCTTCAGTCATTTGTCGTCAGAGGATCTCAGCGCCATTGCGACCTATCTGCGCGATGTACCGGCACAGCAAATCAATCCGACCGCTGACAAAGCGCAGCTTCCTCCGGCAAAACCGATGAGTGAATTCGATCTGATGTCAGGTAATGCGTCAGAAGGTGCCTCGTTGTACAACAACCATTGTGCCACCTGTCACCAGCTGTCGGGGGAAGGGCGTAACGGTTTGCCAGCGCTTTATGGCAACGCGGTGTTCCGCCGTCCGGTGGCGGATAATGCCGTGATGGCGGTGCTGGATGGTCTGGTGCCGGATCAGGGCCAGGCAATGCCTGCGTTCTCCCGTCAGATGGATGATAAACAGGTTGCGACGCTGGTGAACTACCTGTTCCAGAACTTTGGTGACGCTAAGGTCCAGACGACTGCGGAACGGGTGAAGGAACTGCGTGCGGGGGGTAAACCTTCGTCGCTGCTGGCGGTGGCGAAAGGCGGCATGATTGCTGGTGGGGTGATTGTGGTGCTGGCCCTGTTGCTGCTGATGCGCAGAAAACAACGCAAATAGTTGTATCTTGCTGATTGTCCTGTCTGGTGTGGTTTGCCAGGCAGGACGGAAAACCATTCGCTGAGCGTCACTGTTTAGTATCACATCCCCTGGAATTCCTAATCTGAGAGCAGGGTAGCTTTCCCCTCTCTCCTTGCCCATAACGACCTATGGTGTTCTCTCACATAGTGAGTATGCAAAAAATGAGACTATGCACTTTTACACGAGTGTTGTCTCAAATCCCTTAAAATGCGGCTTTTGGCGACTATCATTCCGTTTGGCAACATGTAAAATGAGTGTCAGGCCCATTTGGGGGTGATTTTTGACAAAAAATGTCATTTTTTCACCCAAAATGACATCTGATGGCTATTTACTGATGCTGGTTTAAACCAGGCCAGAGAGGATGCATAATGATAATTGAATTTTCGGTTTATAATTTTAAATCAATTGCGGATAAGCAAACGTTAAGTCTTATTGCCGATTCCGGTAATGAATTAGAAAAAAACATCATTGCACTCGATGACCCTAAAAAATTAAAGCTTCTAAGGAGCGCTGCAATTTATGGCGCAAATGCTGCGGGAAAGTCTAATATTATTGAAGCCATTACCACTATGGCTGCTATCGTAGTAAACTCAGCAACTGACTTTAAAAGTTCAGATTTACTTCCACTCTCTAATTTTAGATTGGATGACAACTTTAGTGGCAATCCAGCTGAGTTTGAAGTTAACTTCATTGCAGAGAATATCAGGTATCAATATGGTTTTTCAGCAACAAAAGAACGTATTATCGATGAGTGGCTTTTTGCTTTTCCCAAAGGAAGATCCCAAAAATGGTTTCTAAGATTGTGGAATGATGAAAAATCTGAATATGAATGGGATATTGGAAATGCTCTAACTGGAGAAAAGCAAACATGGGTGAAGTCAACAAGGTCTAACGCACTATTTTTATCTACAGCTGTTCAGTTGAATAGCCAACAATTGAAACCAATTTATGACTGGTTTGACTATAAATTCAAATTCACTGAATTGTCAGGCTGGAATCACGACTTTACAGCACAACAATGCATCGATAATAAGGAGGGTATTCTCAACTTCCTCAAGGCGGCTGATGTTGGCATTGATGACATTAAAGTGACTAAGGAAAAATTTGATCCTAATGAAGTGCCTGACATCATGCCTGAAGCAATCAGGGACATTATCATCCAGAACATGAAGGATAAGGATGAGTACATTGTTAAAACATTTCATAAAAATGCACAAGGAAGCCTGACGCCTTTTAACTTAGAAGATGAGTCACATGGAACGAAGAAAATCTTCAGATTCGCAGGCCCTTTACTTCATACTCTTAAAACCGGGAATGTACTATTCATTGATGAATTAAATGATAATTTACATCCCAAACTTGTAGAGTTTGTCGTAACATTATTTAACGACCCATTGTTAAACATAAATGGCGCACAGCTAATTTTCACAACTCATGAAACCTCTATTCTGAGTCAGAGTGTATTTAGAAGGGATCAAATCTGGTTTGTCGAGAAAGATGCTAATGGGGCAACTAAACTTTTCCCACTTTCTGAATTCAGCCCAAGAAAAGGAAGAGAAAATCTTGAAGCATCTTATCTTGATGGAAGATACGGAGCACTGCCATATGTAGGGAAACTGGAGAAAATCGATGGGTTCTGAAGATCTTTTTCATAAACGCAGGCCAAAAAAATCTGTTGAACTTAGACGTGGTAACAAAAAACGCATACCTATGAAAAAAATACTCATAGTATGCGAAGGGGAAAAAACAGAACCTCAATACTTCAGCGATCTTATCAGTCATTTTAGACTAAGCGCGGCTAGCGTTATTGAAGTAACAGGCGATTGCGGATCAAGTCCTAAAAGTGTAGTGGAGCATGCACGAGAAAAATATCGTTTAGAAGATGAGCGGAGTGCCCCATATGACCACGTATATTGTGTTTTTGATAAAGACTCACATTCCTGTTATCAAGACGCTATCTATCGTTTAAAAACATTTAAGCCTGCAGGTGTCTTCATGGCCATTAATTCAGTGCCTTGCTTTGAATTCTGGCTGTTATTACATTTTACTTACTCGACAAAATCCTTTGGAAATTTTAAGGAAAATAGTTCGGGGAATCAAATGTTGAATGAATTGAGAAAGTTCATGCCTGATTATGAAAAGAGAAAAAAGGGAGTATTCTCTACACTTGTTAGTCGGTTAGACAGTGCAATCACTCATAGTCAACGTGCAAGAGCCGCCGCAGCAGACTCCGGGACAGACAACCCAACAACAAGGGTCGATGAATTAGTTGTCATACTTCAAAAAATTCGGGAGGAATTTGTAATAGGTAATAATACCCGAGGCTAAGTGTCTTATTTTTCCTGGCATCTTTTATTTCTCGTGCGAGTTTCCCTCCGCCCGACTGATGTACAGGCAGGGTGGCGCACGCACCCCCTGCATGCTGCTAAACAAGGATATTACTGTTTCACCCACAACAGTTGATCAACCTGGAAGCCGAGCTTACGTGCGGTGTTAACGTAATCCTGTTTCACTGCATCCGGGATGGAGGGTGTTCTGGAGAGGATCCACAGATAATCACGGTTGGGGCCGCTCACCAGCGCGTACTGGTAATTATCATCCAGCCTGATCACGTTATAGCCGCCATAGAAGGGGCCAAAGAACGAAACCTTCAGTGCGGCAGTTGCCGGATCACCGATAAAGTAAGCTTTTCCCTCACTTTCCTGCCATTTTTGCGTCTGCGGATCATAACCGCGGTTGAGCACGCTAATCCCGTCATCGCTGCGTTTGCCATAGGTGGCGGTGACGCGCTCAAGCCCGCGTTCGAAACGATTTTCGAGACGGGCTATCTCGTACCATTTTCCCAGATAACGACTGGCGTCAAAACCGGTGACAGGCGTTACCCCTTTCGGCGGTGTGGGCGATTTGCAGGCAACCAGGCTCAGCGCGATAGCAGCACCGGTCACCACATGCCATAGCTTCATAAGAACTCCCTTCATCAGCACGATTGGGAGTAAAGTGTAGTGCAAACATTCGGTATTTCAGCCAGATTCATCAGTTAAAAAACGCACACAACTCATCAATGAAAACCTGATAACGGGTTTCACTGGCGCGGGAAGGGTCATACAACAGATGCATCGCCCGTTCGGGAATTTTATAGTCAGCCAGGAGTGTGACGAGTTGCCCCTGTTTAATCGGTTGTTCAAGCCCCTTTTCATAACCAATTAGCACGCCCGTCCCATTTATTGCTGCTGCCAGAATGGCACCCCAGTCGTTAATGGTGAGCCGGGAATGTATCGTCACGTCGGTGAGTCCCTCATTGCTGACGAAAGGCCATTGGTGGGTGAGTCCCGCAGGCCAGGGGGAAAAGCCCAGGCACTCGTGATGTTGCAGATCGGAGGGATGCTGCGGCCAGCCATGTTTTGCCAGATATTGAGGGGCGGCACAGGCAATCAGCCGCCAGGTGGGTAACGGTTTTGCCGCAAAACGAAGGTTTTTATCCAGATCGCCGATACGGATAACCATATCAAAACTCTCTGCCGCCGGATTGATAACTTCGTCGGACAGCGTCAGTTCAATACTCATTTGCGGATAACGCTCAAGAAACTGGCTCAGGAAATTCACCAATACATAGCGCCCGAATGTCACCGGCGCGTTGAGCCGCAATGTGCCCGAAGGGAGGTCAGTATTTCCGCTGGCTTCACGCTCGGCGGCATCAATCGCCTGCAGAATAACCTCGCATCGCCTGAAATACTGGCTGCCAGCAGGCGTCAGGCTTTGCCTGCGAGTGGTTCGGTTCAGCAGGCGGGTCGCCAGCTGCTTCTCCAGCGTGGTGATATGGCGAGCCACCATTTGCGGAGACATGCTGAGTTTATCTGCGGCGGCGACGAAAGACCCGGTCTGTACCACAGCCACAAAGGTGCGCATCCCCGTAAGTTTATCAAGCATTAACAACTCCTGGTTGTTTCAGAACGCAATACTGGTCAATTTTAAATACTGTCAGTACGCATTATGCTGGTTTTTTTCATCAGCAACAGGTCGGAGATAATGATGGGTATCTATGTGGTAAGAATGGACCATCCGGATGGCACGGAATGGAACGCCTTTGTGCGTGAACATGTGGTTTATCTCAAAGCGCTGATCAAACAAGGGAAACTGCTGGCTTCCGGACCACTGAAGAACACCCCGTTACGGGCTGGCTTTCTGGTTTTCAAAGCAGAAACGCTGGATGAGGTTCATGCGATGGTCAATGCGGACCCGTTTGCGCGTGAAGATCTCATCTCGCAGCTGGATATTCAGGAATGGGATCCGCTGTTTGGCGAGCTGAGTGGGTTCTCCAGCCGTACCACCGTCAGTGAATTGCAGGATTTGGTTGACTGAAGAAGGTGAGGGGAGACCTCACTGTGCATTCAGCAGGCACATCTTTTCCTGCAACAGCGGCGTCAGCCAGTCGGTGAATAAGCGTAAAGGGCGGGAAAGGTGGCGCCGGTGAGGGTACAGAATGCTGACGGGGAGCGGACCTGGCCGGAAATCGGTCATGACCTGGCGCAATACCCCCGTAGCCAGCAGGTCACTGACGTCATACTCGGGGATCTGAATGACACCTAAACCCGCGACGCAGGCGGCGATAGAGGCTTCAGCACTGTTAACGGTGAGTTGGCTGTCGACGTCTGTATTGAACATCTCCCCTTCCTCTACCCATTCCCAGCGCTCCCTGCGACCGGTAGTGGGCGAGGCATAGCCTACAGCCGCATAACGGTTAAGTTCACCAGGTGAGGAAAATCCGCCAGAAGCCGCAATATACGCCTCAGAAGCGACGTTGATGATACTCAGCGATCCGATGTTCCGTAACACCATGCCAGAATCATTCAGCCTGCCGACGCGTACCGCACAATCAATCCCTTCCTCAGCAAGATTAACGCTGCGGTCGGTTACCCCAAGCTCGATTTGAATGCCGGGGTGGCGGGTAAAAAAATCCTTCAGGGCAGGGATGATGATACGGCTGCCAACGCGTCCGGGGACATCGACGCGGATTTTCCCGGTCACCTGATTGCTGGTCTGTCGGAAAAGATTCTCCGCTTCCTCCATATCCTGCACCACCACCTGGCAGCGCGCATAGAAAGCATTGCCGTCATGTGTCAGCGATACGGTGCGTGTTGTGCGGTGGAACAGGCGCGTGCCCAGCCGGGACTCAAGCTCGCGGATCGCGGCTGAGACGGTGGAGGCAGGTCGATTCAGCGTTTCAGCTGCGCGAATAAAGCTGCCGTTTTCCGCTACCCGGAGAAATATCTTAAACAGATCAACAGTATCCATATGTCCTGATTATTCGTTAATTCTGCACAGTGCATGCAGATTATCAGTCTTTATCTATTTTTGATTCACATTAAGCTGTTGATCACGGGATTTGCCCGCAAAACCACTGCATCAGGAGCCAACCATGAGTGACCATGCCATCAGAGGAAAAACTGTCCTTATCGCCGGAGGGGCTAAAAATCTCGGGGGATTGATTGCCCGTGACTTTGCCCGACACGGCGCTCGTGCTGTTGCTATTCACTATAACAGTGCCGCTACGCAACAGGATGCCGAAGCCACGGTGAACGCCATAAAGGCTTCCGGCGCTGAGGCTTGCGCATTTCGGGCGGATCTGACCTCAGCTGCGGCGATGGAAAAATTGTTCGCAGATGTTGTGGCTGCGGTGGGACAGCCTGACATTGCTATCAACACCGTGGGTAAAGTGCTGAAGAAGCCGATGGCGGACATCACAGAAGAAGAGTTTGATGCCATGAGTGCGGTTAACGCGAAGACTGCGTTTTTCTTTCTGAAGGAAGCCGGTAAGCATGTCAGCGATAACGGGAAAATCTGCACGCTGGTGACATCTCTGCTGGGGGCTTACACGCCATTTTATGCCGCTTATGCGGGCATGAAGGCTCCGGTCGAGCACTTTACACGTGCAGCCTCGAAAGAACTGGGTGAGCGTGGTATCTCGGTCACCGCGATAGGTCCCGGCCCGATGGATACACCGTTCTTCTATCCGGCTGAAGGTGCCGAGGCGGTGGCATATCACAAAACCGCTGCGGCGCTGTCCCCCTTCAGCAAAACCGGTCTGACAGACATTGAAGATATCGTGCCATGGGTGCGTTTTCTGGTCAGTGATGGCTGGTGGATGACCGGGCAGACTATCCTGGTCAATGGCGGTTATACGACTAAATAAGCAGCAGATGGGCCTCTTAAATTAAAGAGGCCCGGGTTCAATGGCGTCAGAAAGATAATAATTATCTATGGTAAATGTTAACATTGGTTATCATAATTCGGGTGTTTGTGACAGGTTTATGACATTTCGCTAACTCAAATCTGAAGTTGAGATTTTTTCATTTTTAAGTTAATATATTGATGTATATGTAATTTATTATGAATTCACGATCTTTCCCTCTTTTCTATGTGACGCTTTTTTGACAGCTCTGTCATAAAACTTTCATAAATTTTCTATATGGTGTTCACACAAATCGTTGTGCTTTTGCTGCTTTAGCGATCTATAGGAAATTTTCACTAGTGAGCGATTACGTTACGTCTCAGGCTTTGAGTGTTACCGCAACTCCGTTATCCACTTCCGAAGAAATCAATCAGGGCAACAGTAAAAAGCCGTTATTGATTTTTGGTGCTTTGATTATTGCTGGTCTTGTTTTCACTGGAACACAATTCCTCGGCGATATTCAGCAAACCGGGCTGACATTCAACAGCTATCTGCCCATCGTTCTTTTAGGTATCGCGCTACTGGCCGCGCTGGGTTTCGAATTCGTCAATGGTTTCCACGATACCGCCAATGCGGTAGCAACCGTCATTTATACCCGCTCGTTATCGCCCACGGTTGCCGTGGTATGGTCCGGCATCTTTAACTTTCTTGGTGTCCTGTGTTCAACCGGGGCAGTGGCCTTTGGCATCATTGCTCTTTTACCGGCTGAGTTAATTATTCAGGGTGGCAGTGGCGATAGTTTTGTCATGATTTATGCGCTGCTGTTCTCCGCCATCATCTGGAATCTGGCAACGTGGTGGCTGGGGCTGCCCGCATCCTCTTCCCATACATTGATTGGCTCGATTATGGGTGTCGGTATTGCCAATGCGGTGATGCATGGCCGTAGTGCGCTCAGTGGTGTGAACTGGGGCCAGGCGTTAAACATCGGCAATGCGCTGATCCTGTCGCCGATTGTTGGCTTCTTCAGTGCGGCGTTGCTGCTGGTGCTGATGAAGAGGTTAGTGAAGAAACCAGAGCTGTATCAGGCGGCGAAAGAGCAGGGCACCCCGCCATTATGGATCCGTGGTCTGATGGTATTGACCTGCACCGGTGTCTCTTTTGCGCATGGTTCGAATGACGGTCAGAAGGGGATGGGGCTGATGATGCTGATTCTGGTCGCTGCTCTGCCGGTGACCTATTCCCTTAACCGCGCCATGCCGCAGTCTGAAGTTCCACATATTATTGCGCTGGCTGAGAACAGCAAAACCCAGCTGCTGCAGCAAACGTCGGTTGCCTCTTCGGTACCTGTGAATGATGTGCTGACCACCTATCTGCGTACTGGCGAAAGCAATGCCACGGTATTAGCCGCGCTGGCTCAGGTCTCGGGGCAAATTGGGGACAGCCTGCGTCATTATGGATCGCTCCAGAATATTCCTGCTGAACAGATGCCTTCCGTGCGCAATGACATGTATCTTGCCGCTCAGACCATTAAACACCTGACAACCGATAAGACGCTGACCTTACCGGCCACAACGCGCCAGAATCTTCAGGACCTGGAGAAACAGCTTAACGCGTCCACGCAGTTTATCCCGAGTTGGGTAAAAGTGGCTGTCGCGCTGGCGCTTGGATTGGGCACCATGGTGGGCTGGCGTCGCATTGTCGCTACCCTGGGAGAGAAAATCGGCAAAAGCCATCTCAACTACGCGCAGGGTGTCAGCGCTCAGCTGGTCGCAATGGGGACTATCGGGGCGGCAGATGCCTTCGGTTTGCCGGTGTCCACCACGCATGTGCTTTCCTCGGGTATTGCCGGCTCCATGGCGGCAAACAAAAGCGGCTTACAGATGGGGACGATTCGCAACATGGTGCTGGCCTGGGTATTAACGCTGCCTGCCGCTGCACTGCTCTCCGCTGGTCTCTACTGGATGATGGTTTCACTGTAACGCTCGCTTCGACAGGGATATAAGACGATGTCTGCACATGAAATTGATTACAACAATAAATATGATGGGCGCTTTTTGCAGGAGTTCTGTGACAGTTACGATGAAGCGCTTGAGCTGGAACTGGAGGATCTGGATCCCGAAGCAAGGCGTGACCCTGAAGAGCTGGCCTGGCGCCGTCGTTATTTTGCTGAACTTCTGCATCTGCAGGGGGAATTAGTCAAACTGCAAAACTGGGTGGTACGCACGGGTCACCGTCTGGTGGTGATTTTTGAAGGCCGCGATGCGGCGGGTAAAGGAGGCGTCATCAAACGCATCATGCAGCGACTGAACCCCCGTTATTGCCGGGTGGCTGCGCTGCCTGCGCCCAGCGAGCGTGAACGTTCACAATGGTATTTCCAGCGTTATGTGTCACATCTGCCTGCGGCGGGTGAGATCGTGTTGTTTGATCGCAGCTGGTATAACCGCGCTGGCGTTGAAAAAGTGATGGGTTTTTGCAGTGACGAGCAGTACGAGGAATTTTTCCATAGCGCTCCGGAGTTTGAACGGTTACTGGTTCGCAGCGGCATTCAGATCGTGAAGTACTGGATTTCAATCACCGATGAAGAGCAGGAGACGCGCTTCCTGAGCCGCATTCATGACCCGTTAAAACAGTGGAAGCTGAGCCCAATGGATCTGGAAAGTCGCCGTCGCTGGGAGGATTACACCGCAGCCAAAGAGATCATGCTGGAGCGCACCAATATTGAGGAGGCGCGCTGGTGGATCGTTCAGGGCGTGGATAAGAAAAAAGCCCGACTCAACTGTATTTCGCATCTGTTAAAACAGGTGCCTTATGAGGCTGAAGAAGGCACTCCGATTACCTTACCTTCGCGTATTCATCATGCTGATTACGCCCGGCATCCCGTTCCGGAAAGTATGCTGGTGCCAGACTGTTATTGAATGAGTATCCAGTTGGTCGGGAATTGATCACCTCGCCGCCAGCTGGCATTCTGCGTGACATTTCCTTTGTTATCCACAGGGTGTTGAGCCGGATATGCACCTTAACTGTGGATAACTGAGTCTGACACTCTGTTAACATTCCACTCGATTTTTACCCCAGGTGTGAGCAATATGATTGAGGTCTGTAAAGGCCTCACCGAATATAAAGCTAACAAACCTAAGGAAAGAAGAATGCTTTGGGAATCAGAGCGGTTACTGTACCGATACACCACTCCTGCAGATCTCGATGATCTGTTCAGAATATATGGTGACCCGGAGACGCATAAATTTAATCCACGCGGGCCTCATCCTGACATTGAATATTCACGTGATGCGCTTGAACGAACGTTGAAGATATACAGAGAGCACGGTTTCGGTGACTGGACGATATCTGAAAAGTCCAGCCCCGACAGAGTTATCGGTTTTGGCGGTGTTTTTGTCAGCCAGTTCGATGGTCGCCAGACGAACAACCTGGGTTACCGCTTTGCCCCCGACGCATGGGGAAAAGGTTATGCCACAGAGCTTGCCTTAAGAGCGCTCCGCTACGGGTTTGAAGAAGTGGGTTTAAGTGAAATCGTTGGTGTGGTCCGGGAGCACCACCTTGCTTCACGCAGGGTGCTGGAAAAGGCGGGGCTGACCTTTCTCAAAAAGGTTTACGATTTTGACGGATTGCCACCAAGCCTGATGTTCAACATCACCCGTGATCAATGGCGCGGGGAGTCATGACATTGCTGGTCATGGGTTGAAACGCCGTGATCCCTGCGAAAAAGGCCGCCCGATGGGCGGCCAAAGCAGATGCTGTTTCTTACAACCCACTCACTGTTATTTATAAAGTTCAGCAGTCATATGCACGAAGTTATTGTTGCTGGCTTCAGTGATTTTATAATGTGCGCCTTGTTGCTGAGCCTGTGCAGCAATCTGTGCTTCAGCACCATCCAGAGTTAAGTCAGAAGCCGTAACGCTCTGAGCGAAGCTACCGAATGACATCAGAGAAAGAGCGGCGACAGCGGCGATAGACATTGCTTTGATAGTTTTCATGGTCATTTCCTTAGTTTATTTGGGTGGGAGACTGTGTGCCTCCGATGGGAATAATGATAACCAAGGTTACTATTGCAATATTATCAATAAATGCTGCAATTGTTAACATGCTAACTATCACGCCGATAGGTGCTGCCGATAGACAATCAATCAGCCGACCTGAATGTGCCTGTTACTGCGTATTTTAATCACTTGCAACATGTCCAAATGTCACTTGCACGTCGCCAGTATGGCTTAATATTTCAACGCCATTGTTAATGCGCCTCATTTTTACCAGGCGTAGGCTTCAGGTGCCTGTCCACCTGGACCCGGCCAGATTTCATCAAGGCAACGCAGCGTGTCTTCTGCAAAACACCACCGAGTAATCCACCGCCCAAAGGGTTCCACGGAATCAACCCAAGGTCAAAATGGCGGATAGCAGGAATCACTTCCAGTTCGATGCTTCTCTGCGTCAGATTGTAAAGGCTCCGTTCTGATGACAGACCGATAAGATTACGCGAGATGGCTGAACACTGCGCGGTAGCAATATTCCAGCCTGCGAAATTGCTACTGCCTGCATAGGTAATCTTGCCTTCGCGGATGAGTTGCTCCATCGCCTGCCATATTTCTTCCCACAGGGTAGACCGGTCAATATGATGCACCGATATGGCCTGTTTTCAGCCGTCTCAGGCTTTCATCGCATGCGCGCCGTATATGCCAGGCGGAAAGATATTTATCGTTGGGACCGGTTTCCATGGGCTGATAAACTTTCTTCGCCAGTACAATCCGGTTTCGTTTGCCACTGCTGGCAAGCCAGCGGCCAATAATTTCTCCGTTGTACTGAGACCAGATATGCGTATTTAACGCAGTGCTGAGTTTTCCTCAGCAATGAATCACAAGCCGAGCGGCTGAATTTTGCGTATTAAATCGATTAATAGTCTCAGACCTGTGGGTAACTGGCGGCGACTGGAGTAGTAGATATGAAAACCCGACCCTATTGAGGCCCAATCGGTAAGTACCAGACGCAGGCTTCCTTCTTTGACGTATTTAGCAATTAACGGCTCAGGGTAATACATCAAACCCACCCCTTTCAGCACTGCGACAAGCCCTGTCTCGGCCTGGTCAACGGTGATCAACGGCGGCACTTTAATTGCCAGTGATTCGTGACCCCGGTCGAATTCCCATCGATAGATGCGGTTGTCACCCAGTCGGTTACTGACACACCGATGTGTGGCTAGGTCATTCGGGTGCAGGGGAGTACCAAAGCGATCAAGATAGTCAGGAGAACCAGCCACAACCCAGCGGATATCTGCGGATAAGCGCTGGGCAATCATATCTTCAGGGATGGTGCCGCCGTAACGGATCCCGGCATCAAATCCTTCCTCCGTCATATCCACGATGCGGTTAGTTGCCACAATATCCAGTTCAACGTCGGGATAGAGTTCGACAAAATCAGGCAGTATCGGGGCCAGTAATAATGTCGAAGCTTCAACCGCGACATTCAGGCGAATACGGCCAGCAGGCGAGTCACGGAATAAATTGAGTTTCTCCAGTGCCGAATCGATCGTCTCAATCGGCGACTGAACCGTCTGTGCTAATGTTTTTCCCGCTTCGGTCAGCGTGACGCTCTTTGTTGTTCTGTTCAGGAGACGAACACCTAAACGTGCTTCGAATCCTTTTAGCGCATGGCTGAGAGCGGATGCGCTTACGCCCAGTTCAATGGCGGCACGGCTGAAGCTTTGATGCCGCGCGATAGCGCAAAAGTAGAATAAATCTGCTATATCGGTTCGGTTCATTTGCATAGTGGCGACTCAAAAGAAGGGGGGATCAGGCAAACTATGAATGTAATTTCAGCGCAATCACTGCGGTTCCCAGAGACAGGCAAGCAGCGAGTATCAGGCTGGCATGCAAACCCGGCATAAAAGACGGCGATTGCGCGAGGATGGCACCAAATATGGCAATCGCCATCGCGCCACCTACCTGTCGACTGGTATTGAAAACTCCACTGGCAATACCGGCAAGTGCAGGAGAGACGCTGTTCAGTAATAAGGCGGCTACCGGTGGGGCAACCAAAGGCCCCGCGATCCCAACCAGAATCATCGTGAGTGAAATCCACGCCACCGACACCGATGTAGGGAGCAACGTCAGTAACAGCATACCCGCAGCCATCGACGTCAGCCCGGAGACGATCAAATTTCGCGCATTAAATCGGTGAACCAGCCGGGCCGTGAAAGGCGTGATGATAAGTCCTGTCAGCATCATGGGCAGGAAAACTAC
This sequence comes from Pantoea cypripedii, assembly GCF_011395035.1. Taxonomy (NCBI): domain Bacteria; kingdom Pseudomonadati; phylum Pseudomonadota; class Gammaproteobacteria; order Enterobacterales; family Erwiniaceae; genus Pantoea; species Pantoea cypripedii. The sequence continues at coordinate 696,883 of NZ_CP024770.1, read as the reverse complement.
ACCTGTTTTAGCGGCTGAAAGGCCAAGGTGTTGTTGCAGATAGAGGCTCATTAAAAAGGGCAAACCAAAGTATCCAGCCATAAACGTGAAACCTACCAGCATGGAAATTCTCACATTACTGGAAGCGATTAACGCCTCAGGAATCATAGGATGCTCGTTGCGTTTTTGTATAATCATAAAAAATATCAGAGATACAAGGCTGAGAATAAAAGGCAACCAGACAGAGAATGTGTCCGAATCGTGCCGGCCAGACTCAATGGTGCCGTAAATCAGCGAGCCCATAAACAGGGTGGCGGCCAGTTGCCCCAGGTAATCAAACGACGCGGCGCGTTTTGGCGAAGCAGGAATACGTGTCAATAATGCCAGGGCAATCAGTCCGACCGGGATATTGATAAGGAAAATCCATCGCCAGTCTGTTTGCGTCAGTATACCGCCAATTAACGGTCCGGAAGTGGAAGCAACAGATCCGCCCATTGCCCATATGGCAACCGCACGTCCTCGCTGCGTTGCATCGACAAAGTGATGTCGGATAAGCGACATTGTTGCTGGCATAATTAATGCTGCCCCCACTCCCTGAACAAAACGTGAAATAATCAGGGTGTCGGTATTTTTAGCCATCCCGCAGGCTATTGATGCCAGCACAAAGATGGATAGTCCGCTAACAAAGGTCATGCGTGCTCCGATCAGATCACACAGCGAACCAGAAAACAGCAGCAATGCGGCAAAAGCCAGAGTATAGCTGTCCACGATCCACTGGAGATCGATGATACTCGCGTTCAGTTCCCTCCCAATGGTTGGCAGTGCGACATTCACGACGACAGCGTCAAGAGTGATGATAAAAAAGCCGAGTAATGCGGCACTCAGTGCCGCCCGTGCTGGGTTCTTTACTGAGACAGCCTGCATTGATGCTATTTTCCTGCAACCGCAGCAAGATGCTTTTGCAGTGCTTCATGTGCACGTTGTGCCGTTTGTTCATCAACACGATCCGCCAGCACCTGGGTCAGATGTCGTAACTGACCTGCGGATAATCCGGTATTCATGGCGATCCGCATATGGGCCTGTATCTGAGAATCGACACCCTGAAGGGAAGACAACATGCTTAACGTCGCCAATTCACGGCTTTGCCAGTCGAGATTATCCCGCTCAAAAATATCACCAAATAAATGTGTTCTGAGGTATTGGTTTATCGTTGGTGCAAAATCGAATAGCGGCCCCTGAACAGGACCACCAGACAAACGTGTCTGATTACGGGTGCCAGCCGCAGTCAGTGCGCTTCCTGCGGGAATATCACGGGTGGGTGGATTACCCAAAACATCCTCGATACCTTGTTGTTTGCGTTTTTCCAGCACTTTCATTAACTCGCCAAGGGCATTGAGGCTGCGCGGAAAACCTGCGTAGGCATAGAGCTGGATCAAAACTTCTTTTATTTCATTGACTGTCAGGCCAGCATCTAAACCTTCGTTCAGTGCTGTATTGAGTTTGTCGATTGTGCCTGCCGAACCGAATGCGGCGACAGGAATGATAGCTTGCTGGCGAGCGGATAATATATCGGTTTTTACTTGCGTCGGGGAATTATCAGAAGGTTGCATCGGCTTTTTCTCTTTAATATCAGGGGCAGCATCACAGAATGCCGATGTCAACCCAAGAAGTGTAATGATGGCAAAATGTCTGGCTCGGTGGTAATTAAAAATAGAGGCATTTAACATCGGATTTATTCTCCGTTATTAACATGTATGGCCAGGGCAGGTAATAAAATATAAACACCACTAATTATTTTCAGGAATAATTATGTCTATAATGGGCGGGAAAATCAGCTGAAAAGGTATTACCTGAAGCGTTAATGCACTTTACTCCGAAAGCAGGTGTTTGATAAGTGACGATAAATTGAAAGTGTTGTGAGAATTTCTCATTAATTATACTGCAAAATGTTAAGACTGCGACCGAACCTTGGTGTCAAGTAGAGCAACCGCGCATCTCGGCATATCCCAGTCAGCGTTGAGCCACGGCCTGCATTCCCTGGAAAGCCGGCTTGGCGTTAAACTTCTGACCAGAACCAAACGGAGTGTGTCTCTGACTAATTCAGCCGTATCTACCTGATATTAAATGCGGCGATTGAAGGCTATGGCCTGGTATATGTATCGAGGGATATTGCTCAGCAATATCTTGATGCAGGGGCGTTAGCCAGTGTGCTGGAGGCTTGGTGTCCTTACCGGGATGGATATTATATCTATTATCCAGGTCGAGGATAGCCTTCAAAAGCTTTTAATTTATTGTTTGATGCACTGCGGTTTTATAAATAATTACGTTCAAATGATCTGCCTGTTGAAATATTGACCTTGATTTAAAACGTACGTATTGACCTTTTTATTCAATAACCTTATGGAGTTAATGATGCTTAAGAAAAAAACTGCTGCATTCTCACTATCATTTGGCGTGTTGTTTTCGTTATCGGCAATGGCCAATGACATGTCAGCGATGACGATTTCTAAAAGTGGCAGCCGTGATTTTATTCAGGGACCGCAGGAAAATTTTACTGGCCGCGTGTGGGTCGACCCCCTGTTAATGCCTGTTGCACCTCAGCGTACATCAGCATCGGTCGTCACCTTTGAACCTGGTGCCAGGTCGGCATGGCACACCCATCCGTTAGGCCAAACGCTGGTCGTGACGGCAGGAACGGGGTGGGTACAGGAATGGGGAAAAGAGAAGAAAACGATCCATGCCGGTGATGTAGTAAGCTGCCCTCCTGGCGTCCGGCATTGGCACGGGGCAACTTCGACAACCAGTGTGTCTCACATCGCGATACAGGAAACCAGCAACGAGGGAACCAATGTTAACTGGCTGGAAAAGGTCGGAGATGAACAATATCTCCAGTGATATTTGATATTTTCTACCGTAGACGGTTCATTCACACGGCTGCTGGCGTGAGTTGAATGGCCGTCAAAATCCACTATCCGGCGGCAACTATTCAGGTTGACCTTCTACAATATAAGTACGTGAATTACCCGAGCGATGACGGATCGGGATAATTTGCTGGTATCCTGGAGAGTTATACCAGTCCTGCGCCTGTTTATTTTCTTTCGTCTGAGGAGTATTTTGCGCCATGATGCCGGATAAGCTATGTGGCCGATAACAGGCTTCCAGAAAAGCAATCTCATCTTTGCTAAGGTTTAATTCAAGCGCTTTTACTGCACCCTCAATATGGTGCTTTTTCGTTGCGCCAACGACCGGGGCAGTCACTTTGGTCAACAACCATGCCAGAGAGATTTCTGTCATTGAAACATGGTGACGAGTGGCGAGCTCAGCCACGCGACCAATCATGATCTGGCCTTGTGCGGCGGTTTTGTCGTATTTGCCTTTAGCGTAAGCATCTTTTGATGCTGGTTGGGTTTGTACGTCACTCTGGCGGTATCATAAAAATTGATACCGTTTTCCAGACCGTGTTGAATGATCTCGCGGCTCTCTGCTTCTGCCAGTGTCCAGCTATGCTGTCCAATTGTCGGATCCCCAAAACCCATACATCCCATGCAAATGCGGGAGACAATCAGGTCGATATTGCCAGGTTTGGTATATTGCATTGTATTATCTCATGCATCTTATTCAGGCAAAATTTCAACGGTAGCGAGCTTTGTGCGTTCGCTAATCATTGCCTTCATATAACTGCTTTTCGCGTATTTTTGGCGGTAGGCCTGGTCAATTTTTTCATTCAGCGATGCATCGTCTATCCGGGCAAATAACACCTCAAACGTCTGGCCTAAGGTGTGGATTTTTCCTGCCTGCTGATTAAGTGCTGCCTGAAACCACCGTGAGGATGTGCCACTGTATGCTCTGACAAAAAGGCGTCCTTCGACTTCCCAAATCCATGTTGGTGTACCGGTGGTCCGCATATCCGGGGTATAAGGTGCGATTTTCAGGTCATCTGCTGCATTTATATTAATCAGGACATCTTTATTCCAGGTCATTATTTTCACCTTTCGCGTTAAGCTATCTGTAATTTCTGCAGATCTGATGCAATCATCTTTGGAATAAATTCACGGATTTCATAATTAGCCAGGTCCGGAAAATAAGAGTCTTCGCTGAGAATGGCATTCAGCTCACTGCGAGTTTCAGTGCTGGCAATGATGATACCCGTGCGCTCCTGATCAGAATAAGGGCCGATCAGCACAAATTTTCCTTCCTCAAAATATTTCTTAAACCAGCTAGCATGTTTTGGAAAAAGGCTTTCGTGCTGCTCTGCACTGATATCAGCATTAACAGTTATATTGATGATGTACATTTTATTTCACCTTTACCAGATTTGCTCAGTTCAGGCAGCCATATTGTTGATTGCGCTAATCAAACGCGAGGCATGTTCTTTTGCAATAATAATCTGCTCAGCCGTTTTTGCTTCGTCACGGCCTGCGTAGCTGATGCCGCAGGTATAAATTGGGGCTTGCAGTTCCAGATTGCACAATGCGGCCGTGGTGTTGAACTGAATTAAATAATCTTCAAGATCATGCCCAAACAAGCCTTCGGGTGAGTAGAGTGATTGTGGTGCCCCCGTAGTAAACGACACGACAAGTTTTTTACCCTTTAGCTGTGCCGTTGAACCATGGGCAAAACCGTGAAGAAATACCTGATCAATCCATAACTTCATCAAACCCGGGACTGAATACCAGGAAAAGGGAAACTGCCAGACGATCACGTCTGCTTTTAACAGCGCTGCCTGTTCTGCTGCGACATCAATCTGATAACCCGGATAAAGCGTATCCAGATAGCGGATTTCTACCCCGGGAAGGGTGTTCGCCACTTCTTTCAGGATGGTTGCATTGCCTACAGACTGTGTCAGGTCCGGATGACCGGAAATTATTAATACGTTTTGCATTGTTGATTCTTTACAAAGAGTTGGTTGAATGGGGCTCAGTATAGGCTGGGTGGGTTGTGTTTTTTAGGGCATCAATAGCTTAAAGACTCTTAGCCATTGGCTAATAATGTTTTTACAAACCCTCTGTCAGGCGCATTGCATCAGGATGAAGTAATGAACAACGTGATTTATAGTCAGATACGTATTTTCCAGAGCATTGCCCGCGAGGGTAGCATTACCGCAGCGGCCAGGAAGTTGGGTATCACGCCACCATCGGTAAGTAAGGCATTAAAGTTGCTTGAACAACATACCGGGCACCCATTATTTATCAGGACAACCCGACGCATTGAATTGACCGATGCGGGCCAGCAGCTATTGCAGCAGACGACCCTGGCCGTCGAATCGCTGGAAACCGCGCTGGAAAACGTCCGAGACCTTAATCAGGTGCCATCAGGACTGGTGCGAATAACCCTTTCCCGCTTTGCGTATGTGCTAATTCTCAAACCCTTTATGGCTGAGTTCTGCCGGTGTTACCCTGAAATACAGCTGGAGATATCCGTCTATGACGGCACGATCAACATCATTGATGAGAAATATGATTTGGGAATTCGTTTTGGTGACATTCTTGATGGGGGAGTGGTTGCCCGCCAGTTGATGAAACCTTTTCGTGCAGGTCTGTATGCTTCGGAAGCCTATCTTAAGGAATACGGTATGCCGGAGACCCCTGCAGATCTTCAGCAGCATAAATTAATCGGTTATCGGTTTATCACCAATAACCGTATTCTGCCGCTGATTCTGGAAGAAAAGGGCGAACACTTGACGGTAGAAATGCCGTTTCAGTTAATGAGCAACGACATAGATGTTATGGCTGATGGTATTCGTAATGGCCTTGGGATCGGCCGGATTTTCGAACCCGTATATGAATTGCTCTCGGATAAACAAAAATTCGTTCCGGTGATGGAACCCTTCTGGAGTACCTATCCGCCCGTGTATTTGTATTATCTGAAAAGCGCAGGGAAAACAAAAAGGATCAAAGTGCTGGTCGATTTTCTCTTGAAGAAAATGCATTGAGGCAGGCTGATAAAGCGTTCCAAATGATAAAGGAATGATTCTATTCATCGGTTTACCCGTGCTGTCGTCATGTTTTACTCAGCTGCGGAAGTACACGTCGAACATCTTGGTAGAGTTAATAAGGCGCCCTGCCTGCTTTCGCAATCAAAATTCATTCAGTTTTTTTGAATGCTTTCAGCAAAACCCTCAGCTTTTACTCGCCGGTCCACAGGTCTATTCTCTCTCACATCGGGGCACAACGCCCCACCCACTAAAAACTATCTCTGAGGAATTGACCATGAAATCTATCAAAACTTTCGTTGCAGTTGCGGCCCTGTCACTGGTTTCTTTCGGCAGCTTCGCACAGAGCATCACCGCTTCCGCTTCAACTCTGGATGGCGCAGAAGCCAAAATCGCTGCTCAGGCTAAACAGGCGGGTGCCTCTTACAAAATCACCGGTGCACGCGTCGATAACGGTGCTTACCTGTCAGCTGAACTGACTAAATAAACGGTTAACGCGGGAGTGATAATTAGCCAGATCACAGTTATCGCACTAATTATCAATCGTGAAATGATAACTAAGGTTATTATTGCTTCCATCGAAGGCACACAGCCTTC
>NZ_CP024770.1:641335-690275 GCF_011395035.1 Pantoea cypripedii | reverse complement strand
AACCGCTGATCGATGTAAGGCATGAAGGGTTTAAGTTTCTTCATAGGCTGGCGGTCTGGCCTTGCCGGTTTACTTTGTTGTTTAAGGTGACGTCTGACCGTGCGTTCAGAACATCCGACGTGATGAGCGATGTCGATAATATGTGCGCCATGAATGCGCATCTGCTTTATCATGAGATGGTCCCCTCTGCTTAACATGCGGTTTCTCCGGATGGTGTAGGAACCTTAAGAGAAACCCATGTTGGGTGGAGTGGACAAAATTCATGCTGATTTTAGGACTTATATCAGTCGCGCCGACATTGAGACGTGCATTCTCCTCTTCAAGTGACTTGAGCCGCTTTACTTCGGGGACTTCCATGCCGCCGAACTTTTTACGCCAGGTGTAAAAGGTGGCGTCTGAAATGGCGTGCTTGCGGCAGAGTTCCCGGGCCGAAACCCCGGCTTCGGCCTCGCGGAGAATACTGATGATCTGTTCGTCGGAAAATCGCTTCTTCATGGGGATGTCCTCATGTGGCTTATGAAGACATTACTAACATCGCGGTGTATTAATCAACGGGGAGCAGGTCAGACCCACTCTGCGATGCGGCAGGCCTTCCTGGCCGGTCAAAGCCAGTACTGACGCACCGGTATACGCCCTTCGCCTGGTCCTGCTCCGCCCCGTAATCCTATAACTAATACTCATTGCCTCTCTGTGGCCATGACGGCGACGGATGCGGCTCTGTTATCTGCTCCTGCTACAGCGGTATTGCACCAGCATGAAAAACATCTGCCCCCTCCGGTCCCCCCACGCTGCCGGGTCGTCAGCCCTATGGCGCTATTCACTGTCAGAGAGACCTGGTAGAGAGGGCTGGTTCCATTATAATTCCAGGTCTGCTTTACTCTATCCGGGCTTCTTCCCCTGGAAGAAGTTGTTTTTCCGCCGCTTTTTTAATAAACGACAGGAACACCGAACCATCGGTGAATCTATCATATAGTTTGCTCGCAATGGGGGAATCTATTGCCCTGAGTGAGCGGTAAAGCTGGGTTTTCCAGACGTTATAAATAAAATCATAATGGCGAGCTAAGGCATTAATGTGATATAAGTTTTTCTCGCGTTCTGAAGGTGGCTTACGAGAGTCTGTATATTTAATTTCCTCCTCCTTATTATCGGGTATAGCCTCGGATCGTAGTTCCGATACCAGATAGTCCATCACCAGATGGAAGTCCTTTTTAGAGTTGATATTAAGGATTTTCATAATATTTTTAATATTCTTATCTTTCGAATTGTCCATTTCATTTCACTCCATTGTTGATTTGATTTTAATCTACAAGAATGTGACAGGTGAATGCTTCGGTAGTTCGAAATTATAATATTTATAATTTAATTATGTGATCTTCCTCTGATAAGGCAATGATTTATTTCCATCCATAATACTATATGAGTAATTAGTCCCTCAACGTGGTTAGGCGGATGCATTGTGAGCTTAAGAATACATTTCTGTTCTCCTGATGCACAGTCATTTCTGAGTAATCCAGAGATTTCCAGCTATTATTGAACTCCTGCCATCTGGCATTCTCTGCGATGCCTGTATTCCTCGTTTTTACTCATGGCACCGCTGATATTTTATTTACCCGCGATAAGTGTCGCTGCAGCGGCTTCCATTCGTTCAACCAGTGCCATCATACGAGCCTCCACATCGTTTGCTGGTCGGTTTAATTTCTGCCGAAGGGCATCAATCAACCAGCTGGTTTTATCCACATCGGAAGAGGTCACAGCATCCATAAATTCATCTGCTAAATCAGATGGAATGCGGAATGTAACAGACATAGATTTACTCATTGGATCACCAGTTTGAGAGAGGAAACGGCGATCTTACCACTGTCTTACAGTGTAAAACGGTGCATATTGCTGGCTCTGGGATCGTGATTTGTTGGTTTGTTTTATAGTCCCAATAAAAAATAGAGCTGGTCATTCATTGATCACTTCTTTGTATTCATCGACAGAATGCAGCATGACGTCATTTATCCACAGGCTGTTGATCTGAATATGCACCTGAAATGTGGATAACAGAATAATGATGTTGCTGCGCGCCTCACCCATGCCGCCTGCGGCGGGGAGGAGGAGCCTGTACGGCCTGTGGCCGGTGCTGTGCCTTCACTTTAGCCCGGCCGCTGCGTCTGCAAGGGTTCGCTCGCCGCCATCCTCACCCGTTCGCACTCGCGCCGGTGTATCCATTCCCGTCGCGGTGCCGCTCAGGTTTCACGTTACCGCCGTCCATGACTCCACCTCTGCTCGCTTGCGCTGCGGCTTCGGTGGCGCCCCTGCATCCTCCGCTTTCCGCCGGGCTGTCGTTAAGGCACGGCACAGGCCGTGACTGTAATTAACCTTAACGGAGAGCAATGTATGAAAGGTCCAAAAGCCCCCTTTACTGTGGCGGTCGAAGACCGTATGGCATTTCTGCCAATGCTGTTTTCTGACGATTTCATTCAGGCAGAAATGAATGTCTACCTCTATGCACATAAGTATCTCGAAGGTTACGACGGCGGATGGTGGGAGTTCGTCGGGCTTCCGGCTGGTGGTGGGTTTATGCAGCCGCCGGAGGAGCGCTGGCGCTTTCAGAATCCGGAAAACTGGAGTGATGAAGTTGTTTCGGCAGAAGCGGCGGGGATTATCATCAGTAAGCATATCGTTCAGACCGTCTTTCATTTTTCCCCTGTGTCCAACCATGGGCACTACCGTGGACAGAAACACGCCTTACACCGATTGCTTGAATACCTCACCAAATGATTGGAGGTTTTCAGAGGAAATCCATAAACGCATAATCATGTGACATCTTATTCAGATGCACATGATTGGATTCAAAATTATCTTCTGGTCAAATTAGTCAACAATGGCTGCTCTTTCTACGTTCCCTTTATCATCATGAGTTATGGCAAGTCGTAACTTACCTGTTTCAGACAGTACTTTTCGATGATTGTTTTTGAGTTTAATCAATGAATTTTCAAACTGTTCATAATTATGAGTTGCTAAACTATTTGCAGACTCTAATGTTTTAAGAATGAAGAAACGGCGATGTTCAAGCAGCTCCTCGCTATTAAATTTTGCTTTGGATAATAAAGACTCGGTTTTATTAGTAATGACTTCTGTAAGATTTTGCAATGCAAGACTCCAATCATTCTCCATCAAATCAAACTGACTAAATTCTTTTCCCATGGGGTCGATGCAGGATTGTATATAGGCTAGCAATGAGGATATTTTAAGTAAAACATTACGCCGATTAATCAATGGGTGAATGTTTTCGGTCGTTTTCTTTAGCTTTTTATAAGTATCCCCGGTTCCAAAAGTATCTGAGCCCTTGAGATTTCCCACTGTGGAAATAAGTGTTTTTAGATCAGAAAATAACATTTCTTGCCATTCATATGCATCAGCAACAGTATCTTCAATTTTGTTTCTTATCTGCAAGGATATATCGTAGTCAAATTCACCACGGTGCATCTTCTTAATAATTTCTTTGAGGTAATTAATGCGACCATTAATCTTTGAAAGATTTTGGATGTCAATCTTTTCATGCAAGCTTTCAATTTCTGTTTTTATTTCAGTGAGGTTTTTATTTATGTCTGCAAGATGTGCCTGTGCAACAATTAAACTCGCTATCTGAAAAGAACCGGTAGCAAGTTGCTTGAGTTTGCCACTTTCAATAATTCGACCTTTACCAGCAATTTTGCCGGCTTTTTCACCACTTACATGAATCACATCGGCCAGTGTTTCACCCGTCCCTGTTTGCATCATTTTGAACGTGCCTTTTTTTAAGCCATCATGAATTTCAGGCTGAAAAACAAGTTCAACAGTACGGCTTTGGGTATTAATCACGCCCTGGATAGACTGAGAAATGAGGTTGTTGATTCTGTCTAAATCTTCTTTTTGAGTTATTGGAAATAGTACTTTTTCAGGAAAGGAAATGCATTCTCTTGCATATGCGACAGGTACGCCACTTTCGTCAAATAGAGTGCTTTGTTGAAGGTTGTTAGTATCCATAAAACTCCCCTGATTGCTGTTGTTAGTATTTTTTCATTTTCGTATTTCATCTTATAAAAGTTGGAGGTCAATGCAAGAAGATAATTTTCTTATATAAAGGACGCTGCGGCGTACCTCTTTGATGACGCTTCTGGCAGGAAAAAGCTCCAAAGCTGGCCAGTTTCCTGGCCGCACGGAGCCCATTTGTTGTAGCGGTCAGGTGTCTGGACAAACTAGTTTGTTAGGCAGTTGAGACGCAGGCGACAAGAAAAAGTTGGAGGCAACGTCACTTAGTGACGGTTAGTTTGATAATCAAAGTACAGAATTTTTTGTTAATTGTGACGTATTCTAAAGCACCCGAACTGACACCGGACGAAGTCGTAACCAAATGAATATCTCCTTTTTAGCACTGAATTGTCTGATGCCATCAGTATTTGCAGCAGGATATCAGAAGAGAAAGGATGTTGCTGCGCGCCTCACCCATGCCGCCTGCGGCGGGGAGGAGGAGTTCGTGCGGCCTGCGGCTGGTGGTGGGTTTATGCAGCCGCCGGGGGAGCGTTGGCGCTTTCAGAATCCGGCAAACTGGAGTGATGAAGTTGTTTCGGCAGAAGCGGCGGGGATTATCATCACAGCTCTGGTGCTGAATCATCGCAGCTGGATGCACAGCCATCATGATGCACATGAACTCTGTAGCGCCTTTTGCCATCGCTATGATCAGTTGGTGAAATTTGCCAACCGTCACCCGGAAGCGGTAGCAATCTTCAGGGCGCTGGGCTGGCAGAAAGCGGGGCCGGGAGGCCCCGTTGCCGGTTTGCGTCCGGGAGTAAACCCCTGGCAGGCTGTGCCAGCCGATGAGGCGGAATGCCGCGCCTGCAGCGCTGCTGGCCGCCTTCATCTTTCTTTTTTGGTTTGGGTATTCCCGCTGCAAAAATTACAGGTGGCTCGGTGAGGGGGAGCTGAGAAGCTGGAACGCGTGAAACTGACACAAATGGAGCACTGGGTGCTATTTCTGATTGCCAGGCGTCTATCAGGAAAAGGCTTTCTTCATTCGAATGACGTCCAGGCGGGCTGTCATGCTTTGCACAGAGCCAGTTAGGCTGTCTCTGCCCGACCCCTCCAGGGCAGCGGGTTTTCATCCCTGACGCAACACCCCGCGCTTGCGACATCTGTTGCCGGATGTGCCGCACTGTCGCGCCGGTGCTCCTTACACCCCGGCGGTGAGGCTGCCGGGGTGTAAGGATTCAGCGAGTGTTGAACTATGTGTTGCCTGTCACAGATCGACGCTTATCATCCGTGTGCTGGTAGCGGCTTGGCCAGATATCCTGTGGTGACACGCCGATGGCCTGAGCAATAATACGCTCTCCGCGTGGGTAGGACCGGGTGAGTGCATAATTTAACGTTCCTGAATGCAGACCAGATTCTCTTGAGAGTGCAGCGAGCGACTTTTTCTTTTTCCTGACTTCAGCGAGAATATCTTCTTTATGCCAGTCTCTGGCTATGGCTTTCTTTTTCATTTTTTATTTCCATTTTTATTGAAATGATGCGGTCCGGTTAACGGAGTTGTTAACTACAAACCGCTTTCACTTACAGGTTTTTTGAGTTTAAAAAACGCATGACAAAACACTCAGTACGCGATGACTATTTAACTTAACCAGTGAGTTGTACCCGAAGGAAATTAGTTGAAGTCGTGCTGATGTGAAAGTGGGGAATGGGAAGTCGGAACCAGTCAGAAGGAGTATGTCTGGAACAGGTGGGATTCCTGTCAGTATGAATAAGTCTGCAAACCTTCTGTTTCAGCGGGTTACGGGTCTTTTCACCGTGGCGGCGTGGAAAAAATGGCTGTCAAAACATGCTATGACAGCCACTTTAATCAGGTTTTGATCAGATAAGCCTCTGATATTCGCCACCAGAATCAGATGACTTTTATCATATCCTTATTACCAATAAGTCTGGAGGGATGGAACACGATTGAATCTGCATCAGCCGTAAATAACAATCGACGCAGTTCATTCCTGAAGCCCATCGCATCAGCAGCTTTCGTGAGGTTCAGTATTCGCCCTTTGAGTACCACAGTCTCCAGCTCAGCAAGTTCTATCTTCCTGTCGGGATTATTATAAAGATACTCAAACAGTGAATGGTTTAACGAATGACTACGGAAGGATGCGACAATGTATCTGCCATCTAAAATGACGCAGCGCGTTTCGTAATCGTATAAGAGAGTGGGTCTTACTGACGGATGATGATGCTCAGCCGGAAGAGGATTTATTTCCATCAGTGTTATCACCAGCGCGAACAATAAGACCTCAAGTACACACCCGAACAGAAACATCATCAGCACAGCGACACGATTTTCTCTACCAGTTTATCGATGCCCTGTTTCGCTTCCCTGATGGTCTGCGCCAGCATGTAAGCCGGTGTCGTCACGATGTTTTTGACTTCATCGACAACAATTTCGTCATAGCTGGCGATCTGATGCTGGCAGCCAGCCCTTCTGATGAAATCAATGACATTACCATCATTACCGATGGTGAGTTTCGCGTCAGGTCCATAGACAGAGGGGATAAGGACGGGGGCAATGCACATGTATCCCGCAGGTTTATTTACGGCAGCAAACTGTTTAAGTGCCGAGAGCGTGTCATGATCGATATGAAACTCAGGCTCGCCTCTCGCAAAGTTGGACAGGTTTTTGGCAACGCCAAACCCGCCGGGAACGATCACTCCTGCATAGTCATTACTGTCACACTCGGTGACCGGTTTAACATTCCCCCTGACAATTCTTGCGGATTCTGTCAGAACATTTCGTGTTTCTGGCAGCGTGTCGCCATTCCGATGGTCGATGACATGATACTGCTCTGTATCCGGTGCAAAGCACTGGTACGTGGTTTCATGATTCTCCAGTGCCAGTAAGGTCAGCACAACCTCATTGATTTCTGCTCCGTCAAAAACGCCACAACCGGACAGAATCACGGCAATCTTTTTATTACTCATGGTAAACTCCCTCTTCAGTTAATTTATCTATCAGTTTCCTGCTTGCTATGTTCTGATACTCTTCCATCACATCGGTAATATTACGGATCTTCTCATCGACATTAAGTTTCTCGTCAAAAACAATTGCGTAAACGTCCTGGAGAAAATCATTGAAGTCAAAATTATCCTGATACCAGTTTCCCAGGTTCCTGACAGGTGTGTTTAAGCTGTTAAATTCACGGACGTAAGCACTGGATCGGTGCTGGAGCATATTTTTTATGCGAATTTCAATCCGTTCTTTTTGTGTTAAATCATCAGCCATCAGAATTGAACGTAATTCCTGAAGCTTTCCCCGTGAGTGATACCAGACCATGGCGCGGACATAATTTATTGTCATGTCGGGTGATAAGGTATTATTAATGGTGACTGGCTGTTCAGAATGGTCAATCCGGGACTGATATGAGTACCAGCCAGTCATGCCGACCAGCCCATACAGCGCGATTGCCGCGTATTTAGCAAACTTCAGTGTGTTCAACGTGAAATCCTTTTTATAATTATTCACCCATTCCCCGGGCGACCATGATAGTAAACCGCGTTTATTATTAATGTGTCACTGAAAGTTTCCAGGCTCTTTATGAAATATTTGATGTGGTTCACAAGGTTTTTTGCAATGAAAATAATTTCAAAGAAAAAGGTTGTTCCAGTTAACAATTAACAGATAACCTGAGGAGGTGCTGTGTTCGCCATTGCCTCCGGTAATTGAAGGTTTTCCAGGAATATGCTGAGAAAGCTGATTGAAATGGCTGAATTTAAATCCAGGACTTCTGTTAATGCTTAACGTCCTGTTGCGGAAAGTCGCCAGACTAACTCCGGGATAAATAATTTCTGTTGAGAGAAGGTGTTCGTCATAAAAGACGCGGCGCATAAATTTATCATGCAGATTGCAGCAGAGCATGAAGACGATTTAAGGGGAACACAGACAGAAATGAATATTAAACCGGTAATGGCAGCGAGGCTGCAAATCATAGATGGCAGGGGCATGGTCCCAGATGAATCCTGGAGTAAGTAACATGCCAGTCAAAAGTGAGACAGTCACCAGCCTGCGGGTATCACTATCCCCAATAAGACTCTGATTTTCTTCAGAACGAACCGGTACATCGAAAGGTCAATGGAATCGCCGCCAGGCTGCTTGCGCACACGAACACCTGAGACTTGCATAATCCCTTACTGACATATACAGTTTAACTGTATATATGCGAAGGGGGGAGATATGGCAGTAATCAACAAAGAGGCTGTATGGCGTTTTAACCATGAGGTGATTGCTGCCGGAGATCGTGCAGCATTCGACGAGCTTGTTGCCGCCAGTTTTATCAACCGTTCTGCGTTGCCGGGTACACCTGATGATCGTGAAAGTCTGTGGCGAACTTTTGATCAGCTGTTGCGTCCGGCATTGTCCGGGCTGAGCGTTGTTATTGATGAGTTGGTGGCCGAACGTGACTGGGTTACCACCCGTAAGCGCATCAGCGGCATACACAGCGGAACGCTGCTGGGTGTCGCGCCTACAGGGTTAGCCGTGACCATTGATGTGATAGATATGGTTCGTCTTGAAAACGGCCAGTATGTGGAACACTGGGGCATGAACACCCTGCCCAGCGTGGTTACCCAACTGAAAAAACACCATGTTGAGACTTAAAGTAACTTTCGCAGCGCAGCCAGCCCTTTTTGCAGGTCAATCTGTGCCTGTTCATCCAGTTTTTTTGTAATTTCGTCAGCAATCCAGTGCGCGCGCTGCGTGCGTGCCGCTGTGAGTTGCCGGATGGCGGTATCGCTCAGCTCCAGCAGCTGTGCACGTGAATCCTCAGGACTTTTCCTCCGTATTACGCTGCCCTGTTGTTCGAGTTCATTGATTACCAGACGCATGCTCTGGTGTTTTACACCGCGTAGCCGTGCCAGTTCGGCAATGGAAAGCGGGCCGTGCATCTCCAGTAACTCCAGGGTTTCATGTTGTGAATTGCGCACCGTATCGGTGGCAACACGCACCTGACGTACAAAAGTGCTTACCACCTGGCGAAGATCTTCAGCGAGCGTCAAAGAAGAGTCCAAAGTTTTTTCCTGTGAGTAATGTCTTCCTGGATACGGTAAAGCAGGGAAGCGGGTATTACAAAGCCGTATATGTTACCTGGTCGGAAATCCGACCCATTAAGCCTCCGGCCCTGAAGGGCCTGCGCGCTTCGCTTGCCTGCTGGTGCCTTATGTGAGGAGGGCGGTCTTGCTGTTCCCTCCACCGTATCACGTCGTTCTCGCGGTCAAGGGCTGCGCGTGCCCTGCACGCTGGCGTCCGATGGCCGGCTTCGCCCCCTGACAGCTGCGCTGCGTCGTGAGGGCCACGGTTTCGGGCAATTCCGCCCGTTTAACCGGAGATCGTCATGAACGATAAATCACACGTTTCCCTTGAACAACACATTTGCCTGGTCTGTGCTGCCTGTTACGACACCGGCGCGCTGCTGCTGGACAAGCATCTGCGCCCGAAACTGTCGCGTCATACGCTGACGGGCTGGGGCCTGTGCCCTGAACATCAGAAGATGTATGACGATGACTTTGTCGCGCTGGTCGAGTGTGATCCGCAGCGCAGTGGTTGCCACGAAAGTGGGTCCATCAGGCCTGAGCAGGCATATCGGACGGGCCGTGTGGCGCACCTGAGACGTAAAGTCTTTACCGACGTGTTCAACGTGCCAGTCGGGGACAGGCAGCCCTGCGTGTTCGTTGAACCCGGCGTGATTGACCAGCTGCAGGCGATGGTTGCCCCTGAGGAGTGACAACCATCCGGCGCGTTACCCTTCGGGGTAACGCGCTTTTTTTTGCTTCGTTTTGCGATATCTGTATCGCACCCCGCTTAAGAACGTTGGCTGGCATTCAACGCATTAGTTGCGATAAAGGGTATTACAAATTCTTAGTCTTAACCCCGGCATTATTAAGTTGTTTTGTTATCTCAGCTATCGAAGCAAAGCGTCCGTGGATTCCCACGGTGCTGATGTTCATATCAATTTCAATGGCTGCGCGACTGGCCCGCCATGAATGTTGCCAGCATGACCACGCATTTTCGGTAGCAGAGTCGTCATAATCGGCATCAGCACGGAGTAGATCATAACCGACTAAATCTGCCCATATTTCAAATTCTTCTCTCATCTTATCCATAGATGTCTCCGTTTGATCACTGATGAGTTACCCCTCGCAACAGTGTTGAGGGTGAGTATGATAAGTACTCTGCAACGTTATGATCACGTTGCGTTTCTTCTTTTTTAAGCAGGTTGTCCTGCAAATATTGAAACGACCAAAAACAATATCACTAAGGCCAGCAGCAGGCCCATCCAGAGCAGGACTGCATAGAAGGCAAGCGTGCTGACGCTACAAATCATCGCAACACTCACGCACCCGGTTTTTTCACCGGTTATTGCTGCTGTAAATGCACACATCATCCCAATTACAGCCATGCCAATACCGACGTTCTTAAGGATGTTATCGATAGTGAGAGTCGTTTTTTTAGTAATGATGGGTGGTTCTTCACCTTTAATACCGGCGATAATACCGGTCATCATAGCCGACACTTTTTCGGCGATTCTGTTTTCAAGATTCGGTGTCGGTGGATCAAAAGGGCCTGCCGTAAAATGGAAAAGAGTGAGCGCCAGAGCCAGAACCCCCAAAAGAATGCCTGCTGAACTCCATTTATTTTGAAATACTGTATTCATACAACTTCCCTGTCCCCGTTTCTGAATAGAATGAATTGTATTTGCAATAAAGATATTGGTGCTCAGTGAAGGGGCCACTTTTGCAGTCCGGATGATTTGCCTGAACCCCGTAAAAGTCCTTATCAGCAGTTGGCTACACGACCCCCCCTAGCGCAATGGTTAACTGAGTTTCAGACTTTCAATTAACGACAGAAGTGATTCAACTGGGCCTGCATGGGTTATCTCCGATCTGACGTTATCCCAGGAATGAGCGTCACTAACACAGTAATCGCCAGTGCACATGAGTGTCAGGTCATCATCCAGTAAGCCAATTGGTATCCAGACATAAGGTGAATCCCGCAGAACATTAGGAACGGTCGAGCCACAGTTTGTACAGAAGTCGGTACGATATCCTGACGGCCTGGACCAGCTCCGGACACCATCCTCTCCCTGTGTCCAAGAAAAATCCGCAAGCCTGATGAGTGTTGCCAGATTATACCCGGTGCCGGTCTGCTTACGACAGAGCGAGCAGTGGCAGCGGTAAAATGCCACGGGCCTGGAGGCGAGTTCAAACGTAACATTTCCGCACAGACATGATCCTTTAATCACGATGACAGTTCCTTTTAATTGATTGTGCAGCCTCAGTTTTATCATAACTGGCCGCCAATCCACTCAGGTTTCACGAACACTTTGCTAATCCTCCTGGCTTGCGCAGCTACCGGTCTGAAAAGGTTCCTGGTTCCATCCGGGTAGAACCCGTTGACCCCAGCTAAAGCGGTGTTGCAGGTACTGTTGTTCCTGCGGTGACCAAAATAAGCCGCTCGTGTTTCCTCCATTCCCCGTCTTTTCTTTGTCTTCCTGCGCTGCGCAGAAATCTGGCACACGGGCGTTATCACGCAAGGGCCGCCAGCTAAACGGCGGCACCCGGTCCCTGCGGGCTGCGGCTTTGCCGTTTGCCCCCGCGTGCTGCCTTACCTTGTGTGCAGGTTCTGCCTCTGCAGCGAAGGAACTCAAAGAAACATCACGTAAAACGACAGAGGAGAGACAATATGTCACAGCGAAACACCACAACCGCAGCTCAGGAATCTAAAGAAACATCAGCTTTGCAGGACCAGGCCATCAGCCATTCTGCCGGTGGAGGAGTCCTTACTGATATGGCGGGGAGCGAGATCATGAAGGCCTGGCTTGTGTCCTTCCTGGTGGAATGGCAGGGCGTTTGTTCAGAGCATCATGTCCTTATCCGATCGTATGACAGTGAGCTGGCAGAGGCGGGTGTCATGCATATGGGGCGAACATGGTGGAGAAGTGAAGCGCGTGAAAGTGACGGATGCTACTGGTGCTTTGGGCTAACCAATTATGTCTGGTTTACAACAATGTTGCCGCTTACGCCATCAGACAGCGGCGTTCTTACCCCTCTGGAATTTCTTGATGAATGGACGGTCACCGGAACCCCGGATGTGCCGGAAGTGTGTGACGGGAGCGGTTGCCGATGGGAGGAGATCAGGGACTGACCATTACAGAACTCGCCCGTCAGGGCGTTAAGCCGGGAAAGGGGCGGTGCAGATGCACCGGCTTCCCCTTTGCCTTTATATTTATCAGAAGCGCAGCTGCTTTTTGTTTATTTTCTGAAGAACCCGTCAGATGTTCACTATCCTACCCTGACAAATGAATACACCTCACACACGCCTCCCGGCCACCTCCGGCTCCCCGGTAAACCGGGTCGTCAGGCCCTGCTGCGCTAACCAGCTAAGCCGGTAAGCTCCGCCGAACCGCAGAAGGCGCGTTTCGGGGGGCCGATGGCTGACATCCACGACACCCCTGCAGCTGGCTGACGCCAGCGCTTTCACTGGCCACAGAAGGCGTGGCCGCTGAGGACACCCGCTTTGCGGGCGGGTGTGTTCCTGCTCATCCCTTCATGGTGCGTCACGTTTCGTTAAGCCCACGACGCGGGGGCTTTTGTAGCACCAGCGTCAGACCCGCACAAGGGTATACGAGCGCCCAGGGGCGCCCTTGTTTGGGACTGCCGCCGTTGCTCCTTCATCCCCTGCCGCGACGTGAACTCACCGAAACATGGATAACGATCACTGACAGGAGTAACAGCATGTACACACACAACATCAAAACCGCCACAACGGAATCTTCCAAAACATGGGTTGAAAATCATTTCGATACTCAGCTGGCCGTCCGCACCAATGCGCAGGTTCTGCTGGCAAAAATCGAAGGGGATCTGATGGTATTGAGTGCTTTCGACAGTCTCGGTATTGAAATCGCTGAAGTGGATGACATCTGGGCGACGCCTCGCATTGCTGCCCGTCATGTTGCCTGCATGATTGAAAATGGTGAAATCGCCACCCCTGTCATTTATGCGCTGGCAACCTCTGTGCAGACATTGGCGCAAAAGGTCTGCTGCGATGCCTGGAAGTGTGGCTTCGAAGGGTTGCCGCCACTGGAAGAA
The DNA here is from genome assembly GCF_011395035.1 of Pantoea cypripedii. Lineage (NCBI taxonomy): Bacteria > Pseudomonadati > Pseudomonadota > Gammaproteobacteria > Enterobacterales > Erwiniaceae > Pantoea > Pantoea cypripedii. Next base: position 677,135 of record NZ_CP024770.1, on the reverse strand, counting down.
CTCCGTGCCGATGCGTTACATCAACGCGACCGGATTAGAAATCTCATTGCTGAAAGTAAGCGACCCTTCCAAATTGAAGTAGATGGGCGGATGGAGTACCTGGAAGATGATCTCTGGTATGGGACTTTTTTCAGGGACAGCGCCATTACTCTCGGTGGGGCAGATTCAATTCCGGAGGCGATGAACCGCCTCAGAGCGATTAAAGCGCGTGGAAACTGGCCCATCAGGGAAGAGGGTAAAGATTTCTTTGATCCTGATTTGGGTATTGATGCCGGACCAGTCAGCTTTCAGCCTCATCTTGCGATTATCAGAGACGTGGCCGGGCGCATCGTCATCAGAGGAAATGTTCGTCATCTCACCTGGTACAAACCCGCGACCGATCCGAATGAGATCGCCATGATTCAGATCCAGCAGCAGGCATTGTATGAAGAGGCCGCCTTTGAAAGTGGCTGGGACAACTACGAAACCGCGCGCATGTTGCTGGAAACCTCAGATGAGGTGGGGGCCCGGCTGGTTGATGAAGTCTGGAGAGGGCACCCGGAGGTACTGGCAGCGCTGATCGATTTCGAAGAGGGCAGGAAGCAATAAGCCGGACGGGAGAAAGTTGCCAGGCGCGGCCTGCGTCTGGCAGTCGAAGTGAATGCACTTTTTGTTATACGTAATTTCGTATAAAATGGAGTTTGAAATGCGCAAGCAGATCGTTTTTATGGATACCAGCCTCGATGACCTCCGCGCCTTTCCGGACAATATGCGTCAGGATATGGGGTATCAGCTGGATAGGATCCAGCAGGGGCTTGACCCTGACCACTGGAAGCCGTTTAACCTGATAGGTGTGGGTGTGCGGGAAATTCGCCGCAAAGGCGATGACAGCAGCTACCGGGTTATGTATGTGGCGAAGTTCGAAGATGCGGTTTATGTCCTGCACTGTTTTCAGAAAAAATCACAGACAACCAGTCAGTCTGATGTGCAACTCGCAAAACGGCGCTACAGGTTATTGATTCAGGAGCGTAACAAATGAGTATGAAAACGTTCGATAACATCTGGGATGCCATCAGCGATACCCCGGAAGAAGCCGAGAACATGAAAGTGCGTGCGCAGTTGATGAACAGTATCAATAACTGGATTGCCCGCCATAAACTGAGCCAGGCTGATGCGGCAAAAGCGCTGGGTGTTTCTCAGCCGCGTATTTCCGAGCTGGTGAATGGAAAAATCTCGTTCTTCAGCGTGGATAAGCTGATTACGATGATGGCGCATGCCGGTATGCATATCGTCAATATTGAGATCAGCGAAACAGCAGCAGCCTGATCCTGAAATCCCTATGGGGGAATGTGGTAAGCGGCATTCCCCTCTGTAATATATCCACTCATACTTAATCCTCCTTCCTGTAATAATAAACTCCCCATTTAGCAGATAAATCATGAGTGACGTTCTTTGTGGTTTTTTAGTTATCGAAGGGCTGACGTGGGATCCTGCCTGATTTTATATTTTTATAATGTCTGTTGATCAGTATGGAGTATTGATGGCGTTTTATAGCCGATTCTCTGCGATTTTTAACGCCAGCGTTATAGATACCGACAGCCAGCCAGCTGATGCCATATCTGTCAAAATTTCGTCTGAGAAGCATCGCACCCAGGTGAATATTTAGGCAGGGATCTTCTAACAGTTTTTTAGCTGTCAGCGAAGGATATTCTTTTTGAAAAGTCCGTAAGGTTGCATCATTGATTTGCATCACACCATAATCTGCACTCATCACTTTACCGTTACTGCTACGGTTGTAATTTATTGCTGAAGGGTTATAGCGTGATTCCTGCCAGGCGATAGCGCGCAGATAATCCGGATCGATAGCAAACCATTTTCCCGCCCTAATAAAGCAATCTGCGGTTGTGCTGGTGGAGAAAAGTCCTGAGATCAGCATGAAAATAATGTGATTTGAAATGTGCATAGCCGTCCCTGGTTTTAAAATTTCCAGGAGCGTATCTTATCTGAGATATCATTAACGCCCAATTTCCTACACACCACTCGCAAATATATATTTCCATAATTATCTATTTATAATCAGTGCATTAGGTTGGCTATTCGAAGTCTGTTGCCTGATGACAAGTTACTGCGAAGCAACTCAGGAGATGCTGCGCTGGTGCTTCAGTGTTGATTGCAAGTGTGACCATAAAAATCAGCATGTTAAATAAAATCTCGGTTGGGAAGTTGCTCCGAAGTAACTTCGCGGTGATGCTGAAGCCTTTTCTAATCGTCAAAACCGGACTACATTGGGAACCATAGTGTACCTGGCTATCTGAATCGTTCCCTGCGTCATATGCTGTTTAACATGGAAGATAATATGAATAATATTTCAGCATCAAAAAGTAATCGTGTCAGCCTGACAGTCCCTTATTCGATACTTGAGAAGGTTGACGCTCATGTTGCAAAGAAGCTGGAGGATGGGGAGTCGCGCGAGACTGCGAATCGGTCAGCTTTTATCATGGAAATATTCAGGCTGGGGTTGCGGGTGTATGAGAATAAAAATAGTAAGAACGTTACCGATAAAACGCTGGACCAGAAACTCGAACTAATCGCGAAGAATGTCATTATTAATGGATTTGTTACGGATGCAATCTTTAGTATCCAGAAGGAAACGGTAAACAGAGATAAAGTGATAAACAATGTGATGGTTCTGGATCCTAATTGGTCTAAAGTTGTTAACGAAAGGGTAAGCGGTAAGTTGCAGGAATATTTTAAGTAGTCGCTGTGTCAGTACCCTCGCCAAAAAATTGGCGGGTGTATTGTAAATATTAAATTTCATAATGCTATTATCTACTATAGAATTAACTTTCCATAATGAAATGTGATAGTCACAAGCTATTGCGAAGTGTCGGATTTAAGCGAATAATATTTTTTCGGAAGTTGACCTTATCTTAGGAGTTATTATGGCTACAAATACAGGGCATGACTCAAGAAAGGGTTCTGTTCGTGACCGTACGCAAGTTCAGAATCCTAAAAACGGTAATTACACAAAACGGGATACTGACAATGGTCAGTTTATTGACCAAAAACAAGATGGAACACCTTTCAAAGGTGTAGCAAAAGAAGTTGATAAGCGTCGTAAATAGAAGAAAGGGCCACATGGCCCTTCCTTATCGAATCAGGCACATTCAGGAAGACTCAAAAGATTGTTAGGTTGTTCTCCATCATTTTGAGTCTTTAAATACTTATTACCTGATGCACTTACAGCAATAATTACCCATACAAGATGACCTCCTACACTAACATAAAATTTCCATTTTCCTGTCTCGATTCCATTGATAGCTTCTTGTTGAGTTATCTTCCAGCGCGTACCATCAGAATTTTTACCTCCAATATGAGATATTCTTTCGTGTGAACTCGTCCGGTTGCTTTTATTGATACACAAAACTTGATGCTCTGACATTTTAGCCTCGTGATTTTTTCTGTGTGATAAGTATTGTAATGAAATTGTTATTTTTTGCGAATGGCACAGAGTAAGTAAAAAAGTTAAAAATAAATAACATTCCTCATTTATAGGATGTGCTTACCCTATTCTTCAAACCAACCATATGCTATTTTAGCATGTCAATAGTGATGAGGTTGTCCTAAATTCGACCAACATATTTAATCAGCGTATCAATACTGATGTTGTATTCCCAGCAGATATCCTTTCTGAGCGCGCCTTCACCCAGTTTCTTTTTTATCTCTTCAATATCACTATTCGATATTTTCCTGTTGCGACGTTCTTCAGGTATAGAAATCCCTTCTTTCTCACTGATCTTTTTCACCGCGTGATAAATCTGCGCCCGGCTGACGTGACAGGTACGTTCTATTTCGTCCAGCGTCTTTCTCGGCGAGGCAAAGTACATATCAGCAATGATTTTCCAGCGCTGCCAGCGCAGTTCCATGGCCGCAAGATCCTTCTTCTTTTTGAGAAATTTATAGACGTATGAGAGAGAGCAACCCGTATCTTCAGCAATCTCCGCCACGCTCCATCCCTCATGGAAGCGCTGCATCACGTCACTTTCCTTCGTCTCTCTCGATTCCTGCTTCTGCACAGCTATCTGGGAAGCGGCTACTAAGTCATCAACATTGCTGGCGTTACCCAGGCTGCGGGTGAATTTCCGTGCTTAGGTCTGATTTTCCTCAGGGTGGGGGAGAGGGAGGAATATGCCCTCATGCACAGCGATCCAGACATCAGGATCCTTTGAACCAGATGCAAGACAGATATGTTGCATGGCGTGAGTAAAGAATGCCTTTATCTGTGCGGTGGCAATGCGATGGTCAAGGAAATAAAGGAAGGGAAGTGTCTGTGTCTGACAGGCAAAGAACTTTTCCCCATCAACCGTAGCCTGAAACCATCCGGGATTGCGACTGAAGTGATACAGCGCGTAGGTCAGCACGCCGCTGAAGGCTTCTGCATCACTGATGTTGCAGATATTGACCGTCATGCCGGCAGGACCCGCAATGTGAATAAACAGCTGCCCGCGACTCTCCATCCCGGTTTCCCAGTCCCTCAGTTAAGCAGAACGGTAAAATGTCAGCGTAAGTCAATGAGGTAAATTGATCTTACAGATCAATACTTTAAATTGAACAAAAGTTACCCATGGCGTAAAAAAACACCCGTTATCTTCACGCCCTCGCATGGGGTTCGGTACCGCCAGGAAAGCGATAAAAAACGCAGGGAGGTGTCTCTCAGAAAAAACCAAATCCGATCGCTGCTCATAAGCAGCAACCCAATCCTATCAGTTATTAACGGATCAATTAAGTCCCGAACCGGAGCTTTTTTCTATGAAGAGCAGGATTCTCTCGTCGTTAAAACACTGTCGCAAGGCAGGGGCGGTAGCGTGGCATACGCAATACACAATGTCGGTTTTACTGGTTTTTGTTCTGATGATCTTCACGGCTCAGCAGGTTCATGCGGTTGACCTTTTTATCGGTGGCAAGCCGATGATCAAAGACACATTGGGGAGTGACTCGACAGTAGTATGGATTTTGTATGTTCTCGAAGTCATTGCCGGGGCCTGGGTCTATATCAAAACCAAAAACCTGGCCATGTTCGGTGGCATCGCCGCCGTCATGATTTATATCAACGTGGCGTTCGGCATCATTCCCTGAGATCAGATGATGCCAAAACGTGACCGCTATCGATATCCCGCTACGTTTTCTGAGCAGCGACGCTTTGTGGGGCTGCCACCTGATGAATTCTGCCTTTTTGTCCCCCTGGCTTTGCTGGCGCTCTTCATCAATATGTGGATTTTTGGCCCCGCACTTCTGGCGGCTGTGGTGGGTATCCGGCATCTCAAGAAAGGCCGCGGATCGCAGTATCTGCTCAATCTGGCGTACTGGTGTCTGCCTACATCCTTCATGCGTTTTTTCATCAGCGTCCTGCCTGAAAGTTACAAACGACACTGGGTCGCCTGACCCGGCCCGGAGATCTTATGGAATACAGGCTGCGCGTCGCAGGGAACCGCAACATGGCGGTGGCCATCCTGGTGTTGCTGATTATCGCCATTCTCGCACTGGGACTTTGCTGGCGGATGTACAGCGATAACCGCGAGCTGATGGCGCAGATTGTGAATAACCGGCAGGTCATCGTGGTGCCTTACGGCGCTGACTCGCCGTTCAGCTTCACCGGAGAACGGGGCGATGCCCGCTATCTGCGCCTGATGGCGCTGGCGTGGGGCAATCTGCGACTCAATATCAATAGCGCCAATGCCGATGCCAGTCATGAAATGCTGCTGGCGGCCGCCTGCGACGGGGCTGAAACCCCGCTTCAGGCGGTGCTGGCCGAAGAGTCTGCTCGGGTCAAAGGCAACAGTGGCGGTTCGGTGTTCTATCCGAAAGATTTTCAGGTCTGGCCGGAGAAGGGCATCGTCGATATCACCGGGCAGCTGGAGCTGAGTTACGGCATGCACAGTGGCAGCCCGGTAGATAAGCACTATCGCATCCGCACCGATCTGCGCAATAACCGGCTCTGCTGGAGTGCGTTTCTTGAGGTTCCCCATGCGTAAACGTTTCGTTTTCAGCATCCTGCTGTTGCTGGTCTCCTGTATAGCACAGGCCCAGCAGATGACTCTGCACTCCGGCACCCGCATAACCGCAGAAGTCAGTAACACCGACCCCAACGCTATTCGGGTCAGCGACGATCGCATCGTCAGCCTTCAGGCCACCCAGGGGGTGTTGTCGTCGAAAACACCGACGCCAGACGGCGGGGTGGTGTTCTCAACGCTGGCACAGCAGCCGTTTACCCTGTTTATCCAGACGGCATCGGGTTTCAGCTTTTCCATGCAGGCCCGGCCTGGCAAACGTCCCGGTCTGAGCCTGACGGTGGATAACCCTGAGGTGCGCGGCACTGAGAGGGCGCGACAGTTTGAGCAGAGGCAGGGCAGTTACAGCGGGCTTATCAGCGACCTGGTCAGCCGTTTTATCCGTAATCAAAAACCTGACGGCTATGTCCTCACGAAAAATACGCAGGTGCCGGTGAGCGATGCCGTCGCTGTGGCCTTTACCCTGCAACCCGTCACCGCCTGGCAGGGCGACCAGCTTCGCATTGTCCGGACAGACGTAACCAGTCGCTCCTCACTGCCGCTGCGCCTGAGCGAGCGCTATTTCTGGAGTCCGGGTGTGATGGCGGTGTCCTTTCATCCCCGGCTGGATGTGATCGCTCCTGGCAAGACGGTTTCCGTCATCACCGTTTTCCGCACCAGAGGAAAAGGTGATGAACCTTAACAAACTGATCCGCGGTAAACAGCGCAGGCTGCTGGCGATCATTTTCGGCGTCATTGCAGCGTTTGTCGGGGGGCTTTATTTCCTCAATCGCCAGGCGGCAGAGATGAAAGCCAGCAAAACTGACGGCGCAGATGCGGCGCAGGTTGAACCCGATCTGACTGGCGGATCCGTCACCAACACCTTCGACGGTACCGGGCAGAACTCGCTGCTGGTGGATGCCCAGCGCCGGGAGAAGCAGAACCGGGACAGTCTGGCGACGATACAAAAAGATTTTAAGTCGCTGCAGGACCAGGTGAATGTGGTGCTGAGTGATAACCAGCGTCTTCAGCAAAGTGTCAGAGAACTGCTGGAGAAAGTGGCGCAGCAGAATACGCAACCGCAAATCCCGCTACCCCAGGATTCACCGCCGCGCCCGGCATACTCACTGGGTCCGGTGCCGATCCAGACCGGGCGGATTGATCACACCCTGCTGGATGATTCGGCGTTTAAACCTAAACCCCCAGACAACACCTTCTGGGTGCCCACCGGTGCCTTTATTAACGCGAACGTTATTGAGGGAGCCGACGCCAACGCGTCGGTGCGCGGTGAAAACAACCTCGTGCCGATGCAGTTCAAACTGAAGGGGCAGGCACATCTGCCGGGTAATCAGCGCCTGAGCCAGCTGGATAACTGCTTTGTCACCGCGGCGGCTTATGGCGATATCTCCAGTGAACGCGCCATCGTCCAGTTACAACGCCTCTCCTGCATCATCGACGGCAAACACATAGATCAGCCGGTTAAGGGGCATGTCGCGTTCTATGGCAAAAACGGCATCAAGGGTGTGCCGGTGATGCGTAATGGCAAAATTCTCGGCCTGGCGTTCACGGCGGGTGCGCTCGGTGGCCTCGGACAGAGCGTTTCCCAGGTGGGGCAGACGGTGACCGGGATCGGCGCAACGGCCAGCATCAGCGGCGGAGAGGTAGCACGCAGCGCGGTGGGCAGCGGCGTGGGTAAAGCTGCCGACAAGCTGGCGGATTACTACATCGAACGTGCCGAACAGTACCACCCGATTATCCCCATCGGCGCGGCTAACCGGGTTGAAGTGGTTTTTATCGAAGGCTTTCGCGCGAAATTTATTGAAGATGAAGAGGCAGAAAAGGCGGCAAAACAGGCACCCCGCACTGTGAATGAATCTGCCACCCGCAGCCAGGGCAACAACGGCCTGCCACCTGACCTTATTGACCGGCTGGGCGACGCGTCAAAACTGAGCATCGATGACTTTGTGGTTCCGGCCTCCGGTAAGAGTCAGCCACCCACCCCACAGGGAGTAGCACCATGAAAAAGAGGAAGTCGCATTTTGATTATGCCGAACACTGCGGCTGGATGATTTTCACCGACCAGACGCTGACCTATACCGGGCGCGAAGCCGATAAACGGATCAGAGATCTGCGGGAGCTGGGGTTCAGGTTTAAGAAGCTTTACTGCAAACCCGGCCTTATCCCTGACGACGGTTACGTCATTCTGCTGGGCGAAACGCTCTGCCGCCTGCTGGAGCTGTCCCCTCAGGACCCGTTAGCCCTGAGCATTCTGTCCCAGCTGGGCAGCAGCCGGAGCATAGGCATATCAGATACGGTGACGCGGGCGCAGACCTCCTGCTTCTGGGATCTGATGCAGAGGAAACTCTGATGCAGGCGAAGACGGTTTACACCGGTTTCCTCTCTCTGCTGCTTACCGGGTGCGCGGGCATGAACGGTGAGTTTGAATTCAGCAAACCGGCCAGGGACTCCGGCATATGGATGGCGGAGGCGGATGAGATGTCCGCCGCCAGTGGCGTATCCGGCATTAATCCCGGCGATTACCGGCTGATTGATACCGGCAATATTGCGCTGGCACCGCAGACCGTGACGCTGCCGGAAGAGGAAAAAGTTGTACAGGCAGGAACCGGCACGGGCAACCCGCCGACGGTTTACTGCAATGCCGCGCACTGCTTTCCCGAACCTGCCGCGGCATTTCGTCGACCGGATAACGTCGCCCGCATCTGGATTGCCCCGTATGTCTCGCCGGACAACAACGTGCATATGGGGGAGGTGATCTACACCGTCGCCAGCCCGGCAGACTGGCACGGCATGCTGATGTGAGGCGCGATGAAACTGCCTAAAGATTTTCGCTTCGATCCGCTGAATGTCGTTGAGACCGTCTCCGGGATCCTCGGTGAACATGACACGACGTCAGAGACACGTGAAAAACTCCTGGAGCTGGATTATCCGCATATCCGCGATCTGCTGCCCTTTCGCGACTATGACAGCGACAGCCAGATCTGGGTGAATCAGGATTCACTCGGTTTTGTGATTGAGGCGCAGCCGCTGATTGGGGCCAATGAAGCGCTGGCCGAGAGTCTGGAATACATCGCGCGGGACATTATCCCCCGGGAGACGCCGTTACAGGTGATGCTGGTGTCTTCGCGGGCGATAAAAGATCAGGTTGAATATGGTCTGAAGAACTTCGCCTGGCACGGGCATCGGGCTGATGAATGCAACGACATCACCGCCCGGTTTTACCTCAATGGCGCGCGCTATCACTTCAGCAACGGTCTGGATCACCCGCTGACCCTGCGCGACTACCGGCTGTTCTTTATCTGGAGCACGCCGGTTAAGTCCGTCAGCGAAACTGACTTTATCCGGCTGCGCGATATCCGCCGTAACCTGCTGAATGCGCTGAATTCAGCAGATATCTGGTCACAGGCGATTGGTGTGTCGGAGTTCAACAATGTGCTGCGGGAATTTTTTAATCACGATCCCGATTGTCTGGAAAGATACAGCGCGGCGTATGATCCCGCTGCCGATCTGCGCGCGCAGTTTGTCGATCCTTCTACCGCCTGGTTGCTGAAGCCTTCACATATCCGTATTAAGGGCATGAACAGGGAAAACCGGCCATTCAGCGCGCGGATGGTGAATCTCAACCTGGACCGTAATCCCCAGGAGCATTATCTGTGGCAGAACGGCAATATCCTGCAGGACCTGGCGTCGCCCACCAATGGGATCCCCTGTCCGTTTATCTTCTCGATGGTGCTGGTGACCGAGGAGCAGATGAAAAGTCAGGGCGAGGCCAACAGCCGCTTCCTGTCGCTGGATGCACGGGTGAATACCAGCTACGCGAAGTACATTCCGTCCACCAAAAGTCAGTACGCAGAGTGGAGTGATATCCGTCCCCGCCTGCTGTCGAATCAGACATCCCTGACCAGTTATTTCTGCGGCATGGCGTTGTTCTGCCCGGATGACGACGACCTGACCTCGCGCTATACCGAAAAAGCCCTCCATGCCTGTGCCGTTCAGAAGCTGCGGTTTGTGCGGGCGGATTTTATGCAGCTGCGCAATGTGCTGGCGCTGATCCCGTTTTCCATGGTGGATAAAAAGCTGCGCGGCGACTGTAAAAAGACCGGTGCCCTGCAGCGCGGGGAAACGTTCCATGCGGTGAACCTGTTGCCGGTGATTGGCGACAACAAACTCTGTGCTTCAGGCATTCTGATCCCCAGCTATCGCAATCAGCTGGCGTTTATTGATGTGTTTGATGAAACCCTGCCGAATGCCAATTTCAACTGGTTTATGTCCGGCACCTCAGGCGCAGGTAAGTCGGTACTGGCTAACTCTATCGCCCGTTCGGTACTGGAGACCGGCGGCACGGTGACCATTCAGGATATCGGCGACTCTTACCTGGCCGCCTGCAGCAGCCTGGGGGGCACCTACATCAATGGCGCGTCGCTGCATTTCAATCCGTTCGCCAATGTCACCTCTATCACGCTGGCCGCTGAGCGTATCCGCGATCAGCTTTGCATCCTCGCCAGCCCGAACGGTCTGCTGGATGAAGTCCACGAATCGCTGATTCTGGAGGCGATAACTGAGTACTGGCCGTCATACCAGCAGGATATGCGTATCGATCATGTGATTGATTATCTGAAGGCGCGCAAAGATGACATCGCCCGCCAGCATTCGCTGCAGATTAGCGGCCGTATTGACGAGATCACGACGCTGCTCGGCAAGTACAGCACAAAGGGTATCTACGGCAGGTTCTTTAATTCTTCCGAACCGACGTTGCAGCCGGACCTGCAGTTTGTGGTGACCGACCTCGGGGACCTGCGTAAGCAGCGGGATCTGCTGACTGCCACGCTGTTCTCCATCATGATCTGGAATGAAAACATGATGTACGTGACCCCGCGCAGCATGCGCAAGATGAATATTACCGATGAGGGCTGGAAACTTGCTGGCGGATCCAGCCCGAAGATCAGCGATTTCTTCGATGAAGGATACCGTACCGCGCGTCGCCACAACGGTTCCTATGGCATGGTCACCCAGTCGATACGGGATAAGAACCTGTCCACGGCGATGCTGGCGGCCTATGACAACAGCGCCTTTAAGTTCACCTGTATGCAGGATGCGAAGTCGTTTGCGGCATTCCAGAAGGAAGAACCGCATGCTTTTAACGAGCTGGAGTGGAGCATGATCCGCAAGTTTCCTCCGGCGAAGAAGGCGCGCTACAGCGCGTTCCTGCTGAGTGTGGGTGAATACTCCAGCTTTCACCGCCTGATCCTCGATCCGTTAAGCGACAGCCTGTTTTCCTCAAAGGGTGAGGATTTTACTTATCGCCAGCAGCGACTGCAGCAGGGAGCCGATATCAAAGACATCCTGTTTGAGATGGCAGACAACGACGCCCATAAGCGGGATATCGTCAGAGCATTGCGGGAGATGACGCTATGACCCTGCGCCACCTGGTGCTGACGGGGCTGTGTTCTGCGCTGGCAAGTCTTGGGTTGTGTACCGCGCTGTGGCTTATGTTGCTCAGGCCGCCCGGCGTGGTGGCTTTCGATATGAAGGGCACGATGAATGCCTTTACCCGCCAGAGTGCCGGACTGGAACTGACGGATGAGCAACGTAAGCAGCTGGTGGCACGGTTTAACCGGCAGCTGACGTCCGTCACTGAACAATATGCCAGGGAACTTCGCGTCAGCATTCTGGTCAGCCCGGCAGCGGTAGCCGGTGTGCCGGATGTCACACGGGACATCCAGGCGCGGCTTGCCCGTGAGATGCAGGCCAGCGACCTGCCATAACGCGTCCCGATCACCGAAACCTGCGGGAGATACCCGATGAAATCCTTACTGACCGGCCTGGTGCTGGCTGCTTTCTCCTGGCCGTTAGCCGCTGCCGATCTCGGTACCTGGGGTGATACCTGGGATATCCGGGAACATAACCTGATCACCGTGTTGCAGAACAATCTTCAGCAACATTTTGCCGGGCAGACGCAGGCAGACACAGAACAGGCGTTACGTGATCAGGTGGAAGCGCTGGTGATGCGTCCACCGCCGGTGGACGGTCTGGTCACCGGCCGGGAAACTCATATCCGGCTGTACGACCCGGCCTTCACCGTGGCACAGGATCTCAGCGATCAGCAGGGCAATGTGTTTGCCCGCAGGGGGGAGCGGATCAGTCCGTTCGATGTTATCCCGGTGTTTGATGAAACGCTGTACTTCATTGATGGGGATGACGTGCGGCAGGTGGCCTGGATGCGGCAGCAACGGCCGTTAACGACCAGCCGACGCATTATCCTGGTGAACGGCAATGTTCGGGACAGCGCCAGCGCACTGGGGGATCGTGTCTACTTTGACCAGAGCGGCAGTCTGGTCAGGAAGTTTGGGATCAGGCAGATCCCCGCCGAAGTGAAACAGGTGCCAGGAAAACGGGTTTTCAGTATCACCGAATACGGTCTGCCCGAAGAATAATCCGGAGGAAAACATGGAACGTTATATCACTGCCGTCTGTCTGGTGCTGGTCACCGGGCAGGCAAATGCCGCAGACCCGACCTGCGAGGGCCGCTGGGTTAATCCGATTACGGACATCTGCTGGAACTGCCTTTTTCCCATGAGCGTCGGCAGCACGCAGATTTCACCGGGTCATCAGCCCGATACGGATAATCCGTCGTCACCGATTCAGTTCTGCCCGGTACCGCCGCCGATATTTGAACGGCCCGGTATCGCCATCGGTTTCTGGGAACCGTTTGCCATGACGGACGTGACGCGCGCGCCAGGCTGCATGGTGAATATGGGCGGTTTCAGCGTCGGGATCCCCGGAGCCGGTACCGGAGCCGGGACAAAGGTCGCGAATCAGCATCCGGGCACCTTCTATCACGTCCACTGGTACAAATACCCGCTGGTGTCATGGCTTAACATCATCGCCTCGGAGATGTGCATGCAGGGTGGAGAATACGATATTGGCTATCTCTCGGAGCTGGATCCCACCTGGCAGAATGACAATCTCGCGCTGTTTATTAACCCGGAAGTGATGCTGTTTGCCAATCCTGTCGCGCAGATGGCCTGTGCCGCCGATGCACTGGCGGCGGTTGCAGGTAAACCCATCGATGCGCTGTTCTGGTGTGCCGGATCGCACGGTTCGCTGTATCCCTTCACCGGCAACATCGTGAACGAGTCCAGTGGTCTCAACAGCTCGGTGCTGCTTTCGGAGCGGATGAACTTCAAACTGCATCGGCAGGGGCTGATCTTGGACACGGTGCCGCAAAACACGGCGGTCTGTTATGAGTATCCCTCCGCCATCATGCCCAAAGGGCGTTACCGATATCAGCTGGTTAACCCCATCCCCGACGTGGCGTCCTGCCATCCGACCGGGCGCAACGTTATGCAATGGCAGACCGGCAAAGAGATGCCGGTTTCACGGAAGAACTACGGGTATCTGATATGGAAAAAACGCAACTGCGTCGTGCTTTAACACGAAGGTGCCGGATGGTGCTGGCATCCGTACTGATGGCGGGGATATCGTCCGTCAGTCATGCCAGTGAGATGGCCTTTTTTCTCTCCACCTCCATTCCGGAAAAACAGCTCGCCATCCTGATGAAAGCGGCGGAGGCCCGTGGTATCCCGGTGTATCTGCGGGGGCTGGTGAATGACAGCATGGAGCAGACCGCGCAGTACATGCTGCATCTGGTCAGCCAGTATCAGGTAAGGGGAGTACTGATTGATCCGATGCGCTTTGAGCGTTACGGCGTGAAGCAGGTACCGGCACTGGTGCAAAGCTGCGGTGAACGCTTCGACATCCTCTATGGCAATGTCGCCCTCAGTGACGCACTCACCCTGCTGGCTGAGCGGGGAGAGTGCCGTCCTTTCGTCAGCGCTGACTGACCCGACTTCGCGGAAATTCAGATGAAAAGAAACAATCGTCTCCTGCTGGCGGGGATCCTCATTACCTGCGCCGCTGCGGCAGGTATGGATGCTTCGAATCAGGAAGGGATTGAGGCTGGCAAGCAGGCATCAGGCAGGATTCAGGCCGATCCTGGCAGTTACTTCGACAACTTCAGCGCGGATGCACCGCAACGATCGTATTACGGTGGCGTCACCCAGACCGATTCCAGTATCGCCGTGCATGGCGCAGCGGAACTGCATACGTCGGAACTGGGCCAGACGGCGCAGGAAGCGTATATCAATAATCCCGCCGACAGCATCAGTCCTGACTCCGACATGATGAAGCACAGCGATGAAGTGCGCAGCAACGCGGAGGCCATCGCCGGAGGGGATGCAGGCCAGTGCGTGGCGCAGGAGTTGAGTAAAATCACGTACACCACGCATCAGTGCGATATGGCGTCCGATCTGAACCAGTCCTGTACTCGTAAAGCCACTATCGTCACCACCGGTGCGCTGGAGAGTGTTCAGACCCAACTGGTGCTGGATGCGCGAAGTGTTACGGGCAGGCGTATCGAAGATTACTGGATCCAATATGACATCCCGGTGCCGGAGGACGGCTCACTCAGCAGCGGCAGCTGGGAACTGCGCTATCCCTCATCGCCCGGCTATCACGGTGATCGGCTGGATTACTCCATCCAGGCATTCGGGCAGACCATCAGAGCAAAACTGAATAACTCGGGTGCTTTTGTCATCGCCCCGCAGACGGTGAAACAGGGACAGGTGATCAGTCTGCGTATCCGCTACAACACCGATGGCCATCACGACCAGGCGGCCAGCGGTTTACTGAATTCAGTCGCCAGCGGCACCATCGTTGTCCGTATCACTCTGCCGATGGAGGTCATCCGGGAAACGTTGAAACCGGTGCTGCAATGGACGAACAGTTGTCCGGCGGAGATGGGCGATGCCGTATGGGTGAGTGAAGTCTGTAGCGACCCGGGTGGCGAACGCACTGTGGTGCTGGGTGGTATTCCTTATACGTTGTACAGCGACTGCTGGGCGTACACCACCCAGTGGAACCTGTATGAGGACGACACCAACAGCTGCCAGAGTTATATCGATAATCCCGACTGCAGCGAGGGCACGCGCACCTGCGCAGAGAAAATCGGTAACTACTGCGTGTTCCATCATCTCACCTGGCAGTGCGCCCACACCGAAAAGAGCACCGGCTATGTCTGCGGTTCAGAGTTCTACTGTTCCGATGGCAGCTGCGCCGCGATGCAGGCCGGGGAGAGTCAGAACTTTGAGGCTGCCGTCTCGCAGCTGGCTGCCCTGGCGGCTGCCGGTAAGGAATTTGCCGGCATGGATCCGGCGTCAGTCCGTGCCTTTACCGGCCGGGGGATGGCATGTCGCAAAAGCGCGGCGGGATTCAGCAACTGCTGCAAAAGCGGTGGCTGGGGGCAGGATGCCGGGCTGGCGCACTGTAACAGCGAGGAGCAACAGATTGGCACCGGCAAGGAGAAAAAGCTGGTGGTCAGCGTCGGCAGCTACTGCGCCAGAAAAGTGCTGGGTGTCTGCCTGCAAAAGAAAGAAGGGTACTGCGTTTTTGACAGCAAACTTGCCCGCATTTTGCAGGTGCAGGGGCGTCGTGATCAGCTCGGCATTGGATTGGGTTCCGGGGAGAATCCCAATTGCCGGGGGATCAGCATCAGCGAATTGCAGCGGATCAGATTCGATCGCCTCGACTTCACTGATTTTTATGACGACCTCAACAACAACGTCGAACTGCCCGATCAGGAGGCACTCCTGCAACGCATTCTGTCGGATATCCAGAACAGCCTGCGACCTGGCGGAGGCGGCTGATGAGAAACGCATCCTGCCTTGCGCTGCTGCTGTTGACCTGCCCGCTGTATGCAGCACCGGAAAAATCAGACGGCTACGACTATCAGCCAGCGGTGGGCTGGTACTGGTATAACCAGTCGGTGCCTGCGCAGGAAGAAGAGACGCCAGATCCGCTGCCGCCGGACAACCCGACCACCCGCATGCAGCGACTCCAGGCATTCCGTGACAGTGTCATGAATGAGGCCATGCTCCACCCCTCCGTGGAAAATATCCGCCGCTATAAAATTGTGCAGGACTGGATGGTCAATCAGGCCAGCCTGTTCGCCGCCCGCTGGGAGAAGGTGCTGCTGGACCATCCCGAACTGGATTACAGCCTGCAACACCCGTTCTACAACGGCACGGCAAACATTCAGTACACCCGCCAGCGCCAGAAGCAACAGGCGGCGATCCGCCTCGTGAATCAACGTTTCGGGGTGTTCTATTTCTACCGTGGTCAGGAGCCGCTGGATAACCGGCTTGGCAGCATCGTGAAGGAATTCAGCGAGCAGTATGGCCTGGCCGTGGTGCCGGTTACCGTCGATGGTCGTATCAACCCGGATCTGCCCGACAGCCGCCACGACAGCGGCCAGGCGCACAACATGAACATCACTCACTTCCCGGCCATTTATCTGGTGGAACCCGAAAGCAAAAAATACCAGCCACTGGCCTATGGCTTTATCACCCAGGATGACCTTGCGCGCCGCATGCTCAACGTCGTCACAGACTTTCGCCCGGAGGATTAACCGATGCTTACCCCCCTGTTTGCTGTGCTGATGCTGCTGGTTCCCTTGATTGCCGACGCGGGCGCGCTGGATGAGATTGCCCGGCTGGAAGAGGCAAAAGGCAAGGCGAACCCCGCGGTGCCTGCGGATCCGGCTCCGGTATGGTTTCGCCTGGCGGATGGCCGGCCGGTTGATATCCGCCACTGGCAAATCGTGCATTTTCTGCGGTCCGACTGCCCGTTCTGCCACCATTTTAATCCGGTGCTGAAATCCGTTGCGCAGCAGACCGGGCTGGCGGTGTTTGTCTTCAGTTTCGACAGCCTGGGGGATGCGGTATTCCCGCAGGTGGTGCCGGTGAATGAACGCGTGGTGAATGACTTTTTTGCCGAACTGCCACGGGCTACGCCGACCGATTTTCTGATCAACACCCAGTCGCTGGTTACCATCCCCCTGTCGCAGGGCGACATTTCCGAAGAGGCGCTGAAGCAGCGACTGTCGGAGTCCTTTGCCCTTGCGGTTGAGCTGGGGGTGCTGTGATGCAGCGGCCAGGTAATGCGGCAATTTTGCTGGTAGGCCTGTTTCTTACAGTGCCAGCGCTGGCAGATGTCAGCAGCGACATCCGCCGGTTCTTTAATGATATGGGTGGCGGCAACTACACCCAGGCGGCGGCCTGGCAGGGGCAATCTGCCGGTTATCTCACTGGCGGCAACCTCTTTATCCGCACGCCGGTGCGCAACATCCAGCTGATATCGGTGACGCTGCCGGATATCAAATCCGGCTGTGGCGGCATCGATGCGTATCTCGGCTCGTTCAGTTTTATCAACAGCGACAGCATCAAGATTATGGGTAAGCAGATCCTGAGCAACGCGGCGGGATATGCCTTCGATCTCGGGCTGGAAACCATCTGCCCGCAGTGCAAGTCGGTGAAAGATTATCTGCAGAAGCTCGCAGCCGATACCAACAACATGAACATTTCCACCTGCCAGGCGGCACAGTCGATCGTTGGCGGTTTATGGCCGAAAACTCAGGCGGCAAACGCGCAGATTTGTCAGGACCTTGGCACGAAACACGACGTGTTTTCTGACTGGGCCGCCTCGCGCCAGGGCTGTGGCGTGGGTGGGCAAACGGACAGCGTGTTCAGTAAAGCCACGGACGAGGAACGCCAGCGCATTCCGCGTAATCGTAACCTCACGTGGGAGTCGTTCAGTAAGCTCAATCAGTTTTTCAGCAGCGATCGCCTGCTGAAGGAGTTCCTGATGTCGATGGTGGGGACGGTGATTTATGACGGCATCGGTAATCCCACCTTCCTGCAACCGCGGGGCGGCAGTGAGTCGATGTTCAACACGTTGCTGAATGGCGGCAGCGAAAAGATCTACCGCTGCAATGACAACGACACCTGCCTGTCGCCGGTGGTGGTCAGCATGACCCTGGCGGAATCCGATGGCATGACCGGCCAGGTGCGCAACATGCTTAATGACATCTTTGACAAAAGCCGCAGCGACATGGCGCTGTCGGAGAACGAAAGGGCGCTAATCAGCAGCACCCGCGTGCGGATCCTGCGCTACACCATCGATTCTGCATCGGTGGGGCTGGACCAGAGCGTGGTCAGCAGCCTGGCGGAATACATCGCCGCAGATATGGTGATGTCCTATATCAACGGCCTGATTGACGTGGCGGCGAGCGGCGCGGCCGGGACGCTGGATACCGAAGCGGAAAACCAGCACTTCCGCGAAAATCTGCGCCAGGTGCGCAACGAACTGAGCCAGCGCGTGGCGCGTATTCAGGTGCAGCAGAACGGCCTGGCTGAGTATGACCGCAGCCTGCGTGATATCCGTCAGCAGCTTTCGACCTCGCTGTCAGACCAGGTGATGTCTAACTATGAGTTCGGGGGCTGATCGGTGGCGACAGATATCTGGGTGGTGAGTTCCGGCAGCATGATCACCATGGGGCTGAACGCCGTGGCCACCCTGATGCAGGACGGCGGCTGGCGCACCGTGGTGTGGATTGCCGAGATGCTGGGCATTCTGTTCTGTGCGTTCACCTATCTGCGCAGCCATGATTTGAAGGTGATGTTTGCCTGGGGACTGACCTTTACCCTGGTCACTGCGCTGCTGATCACCCCAAAGGTGACGGTTATCGTCAACGATCTGACCGCACCGGAAAATACAGGGCGCGTTGATAACGTCCCGGCAGGGCTGGCGTTCCCGCTCTACCTGATTACCGGCACCGGCTACACCCTGGCGACGGCCTATGAAGATACCTTCCACTTTCCGGATGAACGCGCCTACACCCGCAGCGGCATGATGTTTGCCGCAAAGCTGATGCAGGACAGTTTCACCATCGACAGTCGCGATCCGGTACTGGCCTTCAATCTGGTGGAGTACACCAAAAACTGCGTGGTGCCGGACATCATGCTGAATCACAAATACAGCTATCAGGATGTGATGGCGTCGGACGACGTGCAGTCGGTTATCTTCAGCCAGCCCAGCCCGCTGCGGGGGATTTACTGGCGGGATGCCAGCGGCAGCCTGTTTATGTTCTGCCGCGAGGCTGCGCCAAAACTCAGAACTTTGTTGCAGACGGAGAGCAGCAGCAACGGCACCACCTTTATGAGCCAAGCCGTCAGGATGCTGCCGGGCAACAAGGCACCGCAGACGGCCTATGCCGACCAGCTGGTGGGCTCTTATAACTACTTCTTTAACAGCAGCAAATCCGCGCAGGCCATCATGCTGCAGAACATCGCGGTGGCCGGGCTGCGCCGGGGCATGAGCAGCTACATGAAGGGGATGAACGATACCGCTTCAATGGTGGACATCGCGTCCGAAACGTCGCTGATGAAGCTGCGCCTGTCTCACGCCGTCAGCTATGCCATCGCCACCGAGGTGCTGCCGCAGCTGCATACTGTTCTGCTGCTGTTCAGCGTGTGCATTTTTCCGGTGATGGTGCTGGCGCTGTATATCCGGGAAATCGCCTGGCCGGTCTGCCGCAGCTACCTGAATTTTATGGGCAGCCTGATGCTGTGGCCCATCATGTTCGCCATCTTCAACTTTGCGGTGAACTTTGGCACCCAGCACAGCTTTCACGCCAGCGGGCCGACCCTGTCTAATATGAATCGCCTGATGGAGACCAGCTCCACCACGGCGGGTATCGCTGGCTGGCTGATGATGTCGATACCTTTCCTAGCATTCCGGCTGTTTACCGCGCTGGGTTCCGGTTTTGCCAGCCTCAGTTCCAGCCTGGGCAGTGCACTGAGCAGTGCCGCGTCTGCGGATTCGTCAGCGGTGGCCTCGGGCAACCTCAGTGCCGGTAACGTGCAGGTGGATAACATAAATGGTTTTAAGACCAACCTGAATCATGATTACCGTGCGGGCATGGCAACCCAGCAGCTGGCTAATGGCGCGCTGGAGTCACACACCACCAGTAGACAGACGGTATTTGATACCTCGGGTGCCATCAGCCGTTTGCCGGTGGATCTGCATCTGGATCGCCATCTGGCGAGCGCCGCCCAGCAGATGACGCGCGACAGCGTCAGCCAGACGGCATCGGCTCTCCAGGGTTATAACCATTCGCTGCAAAAGAGCGGGTCGCAGCTGAAACAGTTTCACGAGCAGTTTGGCAACAGCGATACGAAGACGCTCTCCGCCTCAACCGGCATGAGTATCACCGATGCGGAGAAAATCAGCCGCATGCAGAACGTCGCGGAGGATTACGCCACCCGCAACCATATCAGCCTGAATCAGGCTTACTCCGAGCTGGAGGATAAGTCACGCAGCCTGGCGGTCAATGGCGGAGTACGTGGGCAGGTGGGGATGGACAGCAGTAAGGCATTGTGGGGCAGAGCGGGTGAGTGGGTAACCGGCGCATCAGTGAAAGGGGATATTCATAGCGGCATAGAGCTGAGCGGAAGAACGGGTTCACATTCGCAAACCACGGAAAGTGGCAGTAAGGGGCAGGACAATTCACAGACACTGTCAGCCCGTGAATCGCTGGATTTCAGCCGTGGGATGGATGTGCTGCGCAATTACAGTATGACCTGGCACGGCCAGCATGTTGATAACAATGCCGCAGGTCTGATGCACCAGATTTCTTCGGGTGTCACCACCTCAGACAGCCGGTACCAGCAGTACACCACAAGCCAGTCACACACCCACGAGCTGCAACGTATGGCATCACAAACCGAGACCCTCAGTGCGGGTGCACGTGAGAACTACAACCAGCAGTTTGTGGCATGGGTCAGTCAAAGAGCACCAGACAGTGCGCAGGCCATCCTGACCAATACAACCGATGCCGGTGTGGCGGAGCAGAGGGAGGAAATGGTGCAGGCGTTTGTGCAGGAGCAACTTCAGGGCCGCGTTGCACAGGACTATGCCAGCCATGCCGGACGCACAGGTCAGGGTATGGATATTCCGCCCAACATTGCCGATGCACAGTTTGGACAGGCTTCTGATGAAGCGGATAAGCGTATTGATACAGGCAGCCAGCAACATGCCATCCGCACGGATGTAAAGAAAGATGTTGATGCGCAGCATGAGGTAGTGAAAAATATGGAAAACTATACTAAAGTTGAGCTTTCGCAAGGGGATAAAATCACGGAAATTGGTTCTTCTGAACAGCAAAATGCATACAGGCAGTCGGAAGAAAAATATGCACTCAATAAACAAGCCGCAGATGTTCAACAGCAAACAAAATTAAGTAACCCCCGGGATAGCAAAAACTATAAGGACTATCTTGATAAAAAGGATAATTAATGATGGCAATGACTTATGATCAAATTGAAAAAGAATCCAAAGAGATAATTACTCTTTTGTCTAACTCTAATAAAGAAGTTCCAAGTTTTTTCTCGTTTTTTGAAAAAATTAAGTATCACTTTTCCATTTACGTAATATTTTTGGTGGCAACATATTTTTCGTATCCTAAAGCTGGATTCTCTCCTATCTGGCTTGTCATAGTGTTTTTTGGTCTGTTCCATTGGTTTGTCCTTTGTTGCTTCGTTTTCTCATGGTCTAACATTTTTGCGATGGCCGATCCTGCACTAATGCAGAAGTTTTGTTTAAGCAGATTAATTGCCAGGAAACTCCGTGCGTATGGCATCGCCTGGCTGATATTTTTAGTTGTTGCAGGTGTGGCAAGTGTTTTGACAGTTCTGAATATTTTTATCCTGGTGGCTGGCAATTTTATTTTTACCTTCTTTATGTTTTTTACTTTTAATCTGGATATATCACGTTATCAACTGGCAGGGGTTTTGGGCGCTATCGAAGCGTTAAGAGAGAAATTTGATGAAGATTAAGAGAAGGTAAATCCTCCACCTGCAAGGTTCCTGATGAACAAATTATTCCTCTTCCCCTCTCAGACTAAGGAATAGTCCATGAGCCTCAACGCCCGTGATTTCACCCAGGGCGGGCAGGTGATGAAGTACATGATCGGTATGTTCCTGCAGATCATGAATATCGCCTCTTACTGGGTCGTCCTTTTTTCCATCGTTGTTTTTATGGCGTGGATGCTGCTGCGTCTCACGCTTCAGGAGTTTAGCCACGGCTGTGCGTACTGGCTGATCAAATGGTTTATTTTTCCCCTGCAATCACTCAACGGACACGCCTCTGCCAGCTACTGGACCTTTCACTTTAAACGGGCCTCGGGTGAGGTGGTGGCGTTCCGGCGAACAGCGGCAGAAGTGATGTCCGATCCCTATTTTGTGCTGATGGGGCAGCATGTCAGGGATGCCGCCTTTTATGGCTGGGGTATTGCAGTATTCAGTTTCCTTGGCGCGCTGCTCGGTATCACCTGGTTTCTCGGGCGTAAGGGCGCTAAACAGCGTGAGAGCGAATTTATCGGTGGCCGTTTACTGGCGAATAATTATCGGGAAGTTAACCGGTTACTGAAAAAAGCCGACATGCTGTCGCCCCTGAACATCTGTGGCCTGCATCTTCAGAAAGACTCGGAGATGCAGAACATCGGGCTGCATGGGACTGTGGGCACCGGCAAAAGCACGGTGCTGAATGATTTCCTGTGGCAGCTCAGGCAACGCGGGGATCGGGTGATTATCTATGACAAGGGTAATAACTTTATCCCGCTGTTCTTCAGGCAGGGGAAAGATAAACTTCTCAACCCTTTTGATGCCCGCTGTGCATCCTGGGACTTATGGGCCGAGTGCCAGACGGTGGCTGATTTTGATAACTTCGCCACCACGCTGTTACCGGATAGCGGTGGCAGCAGCGATCCGTTCTGGGTGTTGTCTGCCCGAGCATTGTTTGTGGCAACCGCCCGGCGTCTGGCGAAAGATAAAGACCGCAGCATCGCGTCATTGCTGAAAAAACTGATGTCCATCAGCCTGGCCGATTTGCGCGTCTATCTGCAGGGTACTGATGCGGCCAACCTGGTCGATGGCAGCATTGAAAAAACTGCCATGACTATCCGTACCATCCTCACCACCTATGTCCGGTCGTTGCGCTATCTGCAGGGCCTGGATGAACAGGGGCAGCGACCTTTCAATATCCGGGACTGGCTGGCGACCGAAGATGCGGATGGTGATAACGCATGGATCTTTGTCTCCAGCGATGGTCGCAACCATGCGGCCATCAAGCCGCTGTTATCAGCGTGGCTGCATATGGCCATGACCGGCATCCTTGGCCTGACGCCGAGTCACTCGCGCCGTATCTGGGTGGTGACGGATGAACTTCCGACGTTGCACAGGCAACCCATTTTGCCGGAGTTCTGTGCTGAGGGGCGTAAGTTCGGCGGCTGCCTTATCGCAGGTCTGCAGAACTTCCCGCAGCTGAAGGAAGTGTATGGCGTTAATTGCGCGGAATCCATCTGGGATCTGCTGAATTCCCGCATCTTCTACCGGGCACCGAGCGGGCCGGTCTCTGACTGGGTGCGGAAAGAAATTGGCGAGTGCCGCCATAAAAAGTTTCGCGACCAGTACAGCTACGGCATTGATATTGTTCGCGATGGCGTGCAGTTCTCCAAAGACGAGGTGAATGAATATCTCGTCAGCTATTCCGACATCCAGAGCCTGAACGATCTTGAATGCTATATCACCCTGCCAGGGGAATGGCCGGTGGTCAGGATGAAACTCAGGCGCAGGAAATTCCGCGTCATCGCCGAGGCACGTATTCACCGGTCAGTGGAAGATCTGTTCGACGAGGAACTGGAGACGCAGCTGGAAGGCGAGGGTAACGATGAAGCGGTCGGCAGCCTGCTGCGCAGGGTGTTTGGCGAACCACCGGATACGTCTCCTGCGCCCACTGTAGCCGATCCCGTTATACCACCCGCGCCCATCGAATCCTCAGACGGGCTGAAGCACGCCGATAACCCGCCCGATCTCTGGGACCGCTTCTGAGGTCACCCATGCTGTCAGTTTCTGGTGTTAAGAATGCCGCGAAGGCGGCTGCCTATTATACGGCGGAGGACAATTATTACTTCCTGGGAGATCAGTCAACGCAATGGTACGGCATCGGGGCAGAACGGCTTGGACTGGAAGGCCCGGTTGACCGGGCCACCTTTACTGCCGTGATGGAGGGGCGTCTGCCCGATGGCACAGACATGCGGCGCATGGAAAGCGGTATCAACCGGCACCGGCCCGGCTATGACCTGACGTTCTCTGCACCCAAAAGCGTCTCGGTGCTGGCGCTGGTGACCGGTGATCGTTTTCTGGTGGACGCACATAAACGCGCCGTCAGCCGCACCCTGGATGAAGTGGAAAAGATCGCCACCACCCGCACCATGTGTGACGGTATCACGTCGATGGAGCGGACCGGCAATCTGGTCATTGCCCGCTTTGGCCACGATACCAGCCGGGATCTGGAACCTCACCTGCATGAGCATACGGTGCTGGCCAATGCCACATGGGCGAAAGCAGGCTGGAAAACGCTTTCTACCGATATCACCGGGAAGCAGGGATTTACCGACAGGGTGTGGAAGCAGCAGGTCAGCATCGGCATGCTTTACCGCGGATTCCTGCGTGAAGACCTGGCTGATGCGGGTTATCCCATCACCGACACCGGTCCCCGTGGCGAGTGGGACATTACCGGTGTCCCGGTTAAGCCATTCTCCTCCCGGCGTGAGGCGATTCTCGCTAAAGTCGGTCCTGAGGCGAGTGCCAGACAGAAAAGCATTGCTGCTCTGGATACACGGGAAGCAAAGCATTTCACCAATATGGACGTGGTGCGTGAGCACTGGCAGGCGCAGCTTTCTGCAACCGGGTTTGACCATAACGCTTTTATGGAAGCCGTGTCACTGAATCGCGCGGCCAAAGCAGCAGAAGGCCATGTTGTTGCCAGCGGAGCCGGGCTGGATGAAGCGGTCAGGCAGGCCATTGACCGTCTCTCTGCCCGCAGCGTGCGCTTTACCTGGGATGACGTGATGACCAGCGTGCTGAATCATGTCGCCATTGTGCCGGGGATATACGCTAAAGCACGGACGGCAATCGATGATGCTATCGGGCGCGGTCAGATGCTGGCCGTGGACAAGCACCAGACGCTGTTCACGTCGGCAGGGCACCTGAGAGATGAGGCCCGCCTTGCGCAACTGGCAGCCGGTCTGGCTGAGAAACGTGGCGGCCTGCCGGGTCCTGAAAATGAAAAGGGCGTGCTGGCGCAGGTGGCGGATGCTAACCGGGCAGTCAGCCTGATCGATGTCAGAGGTGGAACCGCCTTTCTCACCGAACTGAACCGCGGTATTAATCAGATGGCACAGCGTAATAAACGTAAGCTGGTGGTGGTGACAGCAGATGCCGCATCACTGAAACGCCAGTCAGCGATGTTTGACGACAAAAGCAGCGTGCTGCTGGTGACTGCAGGCAGCCATGACGTCAGCGCACTGCCTAAAAACGCCCTGGTGCTGGTGAGTGAATCCGAACGTTTCAGCACCTCAGGTCTGCATGATGTACTGAAAGCGGCCGCTCAGCAGGGGGCGACGACCCTTGTGACCGACACCCATGCCCGCCGCGCTACCGGTTTTGCCTCGGAGGTTTTACGGGCCGCCGGTGTGGTGAATTTCACCGCGTCACCCAAAACCGAAAATGTGAGTATTACGCTGGTGCAGCAGGACGATGTTGATCAGCGGCTGGCTGTTGCCGCCCACCTGTATGCTCAGGAAAAAGCGCAGGGGGGAAATGTTGTCCTGCAGGCGGGCAATGCCCGCATGCGCGATCAACTGACAACGCGTACCCGGGAGGCTCTGACTGAGGCGGGGCAGCTCGGCGCGGTGCTGGGTGAAGTCACCGCCCGCGTGCCGGTCTGGCTTGACGCCACTAATCGTAACGATCGCAGCCGTTACCACGCCGGTATGGTGCTGGAGCATAATCAGAGGAACGGTCTGCCGGAGATTTTTACCATCACAGGTGTAAGTGAACGGCTCAATCTGCTGACCGTTCTGGATGAAAAAGGACAGACACAGGGGCTGAATATCGGCCACATTGACAGCCAGTGGAGGTTATTTCGTGAAAAAAAGCTGCAACTTCGCGACGGAGAACAGCTTCGTACGACGTCCCTCATCAACCCGAAAGCGCCCCGCAATGCAAAGCTGAGAGTGGCAGGTTATAAATCGGGTAACTGGCTGTTTAAAGACAAATTTGTGATGGAGAACACAAAAGGTGAGGTTCTGCATCTGAACGGGAACGCTCCTCTGTATGTGGATTACGACTATGCCGAATCCTTCGGTGCGACCAGAAGCAGCACCGGCATCGTCATCGCGGTGCTGGCAGGGAAGGATGTGACGGATGCGACGATCAACATGCTCCGGCGCGGCGGCGACAGGGTTGTTGCTTTCTCGCCACTCGATGAAAACACCCTCAACCGGCGACTGGCGCAAAACCGGGCGTCGGTCACCGTGACTGAGAGTCTGAAAGCCTTTTCCGGTCAGGAGAGCCTGACCGACGCGATCCGCAGCGTGGAGGCGAAGAAAATGTCGCATGCGGAACGTGCTGTTCGCCTGACGATCGAAAAGATCACCGGTACCGGCGTCACCTTCAGCGGATTACATGTCCTTGCCACGGTCATCACCGACGAGCGGAATCTGACCATTGAACGCACTCAGCAGGAACTACAGAGGCTGACGGCGCGCGGTGAGATTATCCCTCTGACGCCTGAGCAGGGCGCAGCAGGCAGTTTTATTTCCCGTGAGAACTTTGAGAATGAAGTGACCATCCTGCGGCATATCACGGAAGGCAGGAAAAGTGTGCCGCCTTTTTCCGCGTCGGGACTAAGCCAGGAAGACGCAACCGGGCTGACCACCGGCCAGCAAAAGGCAGCCCGGCTTATCCTGACCTCGCGGGATCGCATCACCACAATTCAGGGCTATGCCGGTGTCGGCAAAACCACGCAGTTTCGCACGGTTGCCGCCGCGCTCGGGCAGCTTACA
This sequence comes from Pantoea cypripedii, assembly GCF_011395035.1. Lineage (NCBI taxonomy): Bacteria > Pseudomonadati > Pseudomonadota > Gammaproteobacteria > Enterobacterales > Erwiniaceae > Pantoea > Pantoea cypripedii. The sequence goes on along the minus strand of NZ_CP024770.1, from coordinate 650,288 downwards.
CACCCGCCTGAGATTACCGGCCTGGCCCCTACCCACCGGGCGGTCAGTGAACTGAGTCATGCGGGCATACCGGCACAGACCATTGCCAGTTTCCTCAGTGAAAACGGGCAGTGGCAGGTGGACGGGCAATCACAGGATTACCGGAACAGACTGTTTGTTATCGATGAGTCATCGATGAACGGCAATGTCCAGCTGGCCTCCCTGCTGACGGTGATCATGGAAGGCGGAGGCCGTGCGGTGCTGAGTGGCGACCGTAACCAGCTGAAATCGATGGAGTCCGGTGTGCCTTTTGCCCTTGCACTCGATCGCAGTGCCGCAGATCGGGCCGTGATGCGCGAAATTGTCCGGCAAACGCCGGCGCTGCGTCCGGTGGTGGAAGCCATGATAGCCGGAAATGTCAGTGAAGCCTTGCGCGTGGCCGCAGAGACACGCCCGGATGTGGTATCCCGCCAGGCGGGCGCATTTATCCCGGCGTTCAGTACGGTGAATGGTAAATCACTGTATAACCTGGCGGAAGACGATCCCCCCGATCTCACCGGCATGATTGCCGATGACTATGCCGGACGTACCGCGCAGGCGCGTGCGGATACGCTGATCGTGGCAGAGCTGAATGCCGACCGCACCGCGATAAACGACGCCATCCATCAGCGGCTGCAGGAAAATGGCACTCTGGGTGACAGCGTCACGCTACCGGTGCTTTGTCGGGTCAATAACAGTCAGGCTGACCTGGGGCGGCGGGCTTTCTGGCAGGAGCAGACCGGTAATATTGTCAGAGTCGGGGAAGCGTATTTCCGCGTGAGTGCGCCGGATGCAGAAAGTGGTGTTATCCGGATGGAGGGCCTGGACGGCCTGGCTGACCGCTGGTTCAGGCCCGCTGAATTGCGCAGAGAGAATGTGGCGGTTTTCGAACCGGCAGAACGCGAGTTCAGCGTGGGTGAGAAGGTCAGGCTGACGGCAACCGACCGGGAGCGTAACCTGCGGGCGAGCGATATGGCCACGGTCACCGGCATGACTGATGAAGGTACGATTCTGCTCAATACCGGTGACCGAACGTTGTCGCTGGATCCTGCCGGCAGCCATGCCGACCGGCATATAGATTATGGCTATGCCGTGACGACTTACAGCTCACAGGGTACGTCCATCCCGTATGTCATCGCGCTGGTGGGGACTGAACAGGGACGGCAATTTATGGCCGCGCTGGACAGCACCTATGTTGCGTTTTCACGGGCGGCAGAGCATCTCCAGGTATATGCAGATGATATGGGGGAATGGCTGGGGGTCGTTAAACACAACAGCGGGGAACGCGAGACGGTACATGATGTGGTGATGCGCGCGGAAGATATCCGTGCCGGGCGCGAAACGCAGCTGTGGAATAAAAGCCTGCCGGTGTCGGCGACGCGCTTTGCGGTCAGAACCGATCCGGCGCTGACGGCCGATGCGCGCTTCCGGTACGGGAGTACCCCGGAGCTGCTCTGGCAGGTCGTCAATGAGCATGGAAAACAACGGGGTAACTGGCACGTTCCGTTCTCACCGGCGACCGGTGAAATGGATTTCAGCGAGGCCCACTATAAGGGAGCAACCGACGGCGATCGCATCGTGCTGCAACAGGGCGATGATCCCGGCAACGCCCTGCAGGCCGCGGACATCAGTGAAGCGAGGGTGCTGATGGCTGAGCATCCTCATAGCCGGATTGAACTGCCAGCTGATTGCAGTGAAGGAACAGATCAACAGCAGTCTGACGCCAATGAAGAGACCGGCGGGGAAGAGCTGTCATTTAAGGAACATGAAGAGCTGGAAAAAGCGGTGAAAGAAGCCTTTAAAACCGGGGACAGGGAACCGGATATGGCTGAAGAAAAGGATCAACCTGCGCCGGAAGAGGACTGCGATCCGGACACTGAATATGAGGCGGAAGAAGCGCTGCGGGATATCGCCGGTGAATACCCGGATACGGAACAGGCCGCGAAGGGAAACAGGCAGCATTTTATGAATGATGAAGTGAACATTTCACGGCACGGGCGGGATGGATCTCACCCGGTGCCAGAAAAAACGCTGGATCCGTGAGGGCGGGCCACACCCGAAGGTGGCAGGGAGCTGGGATGGCATTAACGTGCCGGAGCCAGAAAAAGGAAAACCCCGAAAATCTTTCCTGAGTTTGGCGACCTGGAAGATTAACGGGGCTGACGTAAACCGCACAGGTACTGCTGACCTGTGTGGGGAGTATAAATTTATGCCAGAAAAAATGAAATGTTTTCTGCATCGACTCCGGCTGCGCAGCATAAGCGCAGGCTGCGGTGGGTGAGGTCACGGTTATTTCGGAGCCGCAGTTGCGACCTGATCGCCGCCATCGCGGCACACATTCCACGGCATGTAAGTGCCCCTCTCCTGAGTGGTTCGCACCCAAAAGTTACCGTTCACTGCCCGGGGAACTGGGGCACGCCATGCGCCAGCTGGTAATCAAAGATAAAGCCACCGGGACTCTGCGGCTGCGGCGACGGGTGTCGCTCGATCCCTTTTTTGTCTTTCTGCGCAAAGCGGCGGGGCGCACGCGCAGGTTCCGCCGTGAGCGAGCCGCCCTTATCGATGCCATCTTCCCGCTGCTGGTTCAGCGTACCGACCTGGCGACCTGGATTGTGACGGCAAATGTGGGTCAGCTGGCAGAGGACATGAGTCCCAAAGATGAAAACGGGAACGTCATTCCGGAGACTCGCGTAGAACCTTCCCGTCTGTCACGCCTGTTCCAGGAATTTACCCGCTTCGGCATTACCGAAATGCCCGCGCTTGAGTGGGATCCGGTTGAGAAATACTGGCTGCCGCGGAATATCAGAGTGACGGACCTGTTCTGGAAGCTGTGCGGTGTGAATATGGATAAGCTGCTGGCGCAGCGCAATGCCCGGCTGGCATCAGAGGCGGCGGGTTGCAGCGAATCTGGTACCGGGGATTCAGTCCGGGAAGCCCGCGAACGGTGGTACGACAATGCACGGATCGCCACCTTGCGTCAGCGGCGGGAAAGGGCGCTACGCGGGAAGCAGAAGAAACACCTGGCACGCCTGCCACTGGATGAAAGGCGATACGCAATGGCTGCGTGGATAATCAGAACATATCCCGCTCACGAGCTGTTTAATATGGACAGCGACAGTTTTAATCGCCTGGTGTGGCAGAACCTTAACCGGCTTGAACTGGGACTCAGATACGAGCTAACCCTGCCCGAACCGCTTCACTGATATTCACTGTTATGAATTTACCGCCTTTACTGGCGGTGAAGTTGTTTGTTCCGGTTCATGTCAGCTCAGTCGAATGTGCTAAAAATGTGTGTTGTCTGCGGATCGGGTCGTCATTCAGCACGCTTCAGACTCTTTCCCACACTTATCTGCAAACGGAGAGATAACCTAATCTGCAACTGATGACGCTGTATGCCGCAAAACATTCCTGACCTTCAGGTCAGAAAGAGAAGATCAAAAGAAAAGAAGATATTCAGACGGAAAGGGGAGTTGCAGTGCCACGCATAATTAAACGGGAAGAGTAGGTTTAAAGCGACGCGTTTGCCATCTCACTGTTTAACATCAATGCTGAGTTCATCAACCAGTGCTTTACATAGCGCTGAAGAGTGGATATCCAGGCAGGTATTGGCCGGGCAAGGGCCTGGGGAGGACGTTTTGTCGCACACCCGCCCTGAGTGAGTAACAAAAACAAACCATAGCAGTACGTCTTAACGCCGGGAAAAGTATCACTGCTATTGCTCAGAAATCTGATAGATAGAGATTTAGAGTGCTAAAGTTTTTGATAATTTTACCGATTCTATTCCAGGCAGACTTAACCATTTTTTGGGCGAAATCTGTATGCTAACAAGTGGTATGAGGACTAATATGAGTTGGTTGTATGCTATGCCGACTTTGTATTGTCTTGAAGACGTTATAAAATTTTAACAGGAAGTTTTCTTATGCAATCCCAAAACAGTCTTCAACAGGAAATAATCTCAGCTGTAAACAAAACATTCGATTTCGAAAATTTTTATCAACGGATTAGGCCTGACATATCAACATTCATTGCCGTAACCTCGAATCTGCAACTAAAAAAGCTAGATGAATGGGAGCGTTTGATCCGCGGGGCGATTTATTCATCTTTCGCTCCAAACGTCAAACTAAAGAGCAATTCAATGGGTTCTCTTGGTTGGCTGGATTTATGTAACGGTGATGGCTACAAACGAGAGAGAGCTTTAAGGACATTAGCAGCAGGGGCGCCAAACAGTTTTTTACTTGCTTTAGTATTCCGAAGACTTAATGACTGGGTTAATCAGGTAAGAAATGCAGCATGTGATACATTACCACGGATTGCTGAATTGACAGATCCGGAAACTGTCGTTGATGTCTTGTTCCTTACGCTTCCCTTTTGGGATTCATGGGGAAGAATGGGTGATGATGAAAAACATGTAGTACTGCAAATTATTACAATGGATAAAGTAGCGAACGCCCTTAAAAGGCGGCTTATGATATCCGCTTCGGGCCCTGTTACTGCAATATTCACTCAAGCGGGCCGAACCAAGGCGTTAGATACCTTTTTGACAGAGATTGCAGAACTATCAGTTCAACCCTCTTTGCGCGCAAAGGCTTATCGCTGCCAGTTTGAAAGTAAATTTGTTTGGGTTGAGGGAATGACATGGCAGTGGATAGACAAAGTATACGGAAAGCAACGACTTGTTCCTGTTTTGAATGAACGAATGATACACACAACAAAACCTTTTATTGAAAATTTAAAAATGGCAATCATTGATCGTTCTCCGATGGTTCGTCGTATAGCAGGTGAAATGCTAATCAGGGAGTTAGAATATATTGGTGAGGAAGCATTCACATTAGCAAAAGTATTAGCATCCGATACATCACCATCAGTTGCCGAACGGGGGATGTATGCGTTAGCCGATTTAGAAAAGCGAAGGTAACTTTTCCGTTTTTCAGGCGGGGCTCAAACATTCCCCCACTATTTAGTTACAACAAACAAATGGCGCTTTTAACTCAACGTCATTGCCAAAATCCACCATCCAGCCCCTCCATACAAACCACAGAGCTGAATCTGAGCGAAGTGCCCTTTCGGAACACCCTCGTGCACCCTGAAACTCCGAGTGCCCATTGACAGGCCGCCCCGCCGGGCCGCAGGCCCGTATGTTTTAAGTAGCTCTTAATGTCTGTTGTAACTAAGCCTCTAACCTTTCCTGTTCACAAAACAGGAAAGGCAAGACCCCGGAAATCACTGATTTCGCGTCGCAGGCGCCACAAAATCTGCTCACCGGGGCGTTGGGCTTAGCGTTAAGTAAATCATCGCTGACAGGAGGTCAGGCTTATCAGGGAAAGGCTGCGACCAGCTCCATTCTTCTAAATGGGAAAGATATCCCAAAATTAATCTGAGCAAATTTACCACATTTGAAAATCATGCTTATATTATTCATGTCAATATCCACTGACCGGATAAGGTGGCATAGCAGGTAGGAATACTGAGCTATTACAATTGTCTCTTAGTTTTTTCGTGGGTATTGAGTTTAAATAGTAAATACTTATCATCAATCCGGTTTTCCTGAGTAGGAATTGTCGAACAATAACTAAGGGGGATTAACCAATGAAGAAAACAAATCCAGCTAAAAAGAACAGAAAATATAGCAAACCTATTAACTTGAATCAGGGCGTTTTTTCATCCGATGCGATTATCGTATCTTTAACTCCTGTAAAATTAACTATCGGGGATGGTTTTGAAGAAAAAGAAATTAAACAGGTAGTGCCCGGCGGTGCTCTAACCTGGTACGCTAATGGCCCTCCGGGAGGAACATTAACCATTAATCTGGAACGGGTTCCTGACTCAGGAGGCCATTTCCATGGCTCTAATACAAACGATCCGTTAGTGGTTGGAGCAATCTCACCTACCACGATAGTCCTTCCATCGAGCTATCCTCAAAATGTACCGGCTACTTACACAGCCTCTGAAACTTGTGGTAGTGTGCGACTGATAGTTCGCACTGCAAAACCATCAGTAATTGAACATCTTATTGAAATAATGATACAAGGACTTCAGCCTATACAATCCTCAAGCTGTTTAAAATTGAAAACGCCAACTGCTGCTCATCCGTCCCCCTACTGGGCTACTCAGACAATGATTGAAAAACTCAATCATTGCGCAGCTGCATATAACCAGGCAACAAATAAACCTCTGACAATCACCGACGCCAGCCTTCAGTGGGGAGGTCGGTTCGATTTAAACCAGGATTGGGGTCCTCCCCATAAAGAACATAGAAATGGAAATCAGGCAGATATTCGAAGTAATGATATGACGGCAGATGATAAGCAAAAATTTCTAAAGGCTGCCACGGATGCCGGGCTGACTGTTTTAGATGAAAGCAACCATTGGCATGTTCGCGGTTAAGAAAAATGAATTAGCTCAGAAATGAGCTAATTCAAACACCACATATATCTATGAGCTGGAATGATGATGATGTTCTTAGCTTCTAACTCATTAACTTCAGGAGATTAGATTAGAAAATCATCAAGAGATTTACCATTCTCAATCGCAGCTTTGATTGGTGCAGGAGTACGCCCCTGACCAGTCCAGTTCTTTTCCTGGCCATTTTCATCGGTATATTTATACTTGGCCGGGCGAGGGGCACGTTTAGCACGCGGTTTGCCTGAACCTTGCGGGGCTCCCAGCAATTCGGATGGATCAATACCTTCTTCCAGAAGCAACTCGCGATATTTAGCCAGTTTCTCTTCTTTCTCGCGAACAGCAGCTTCTTCTGCATGACTTTCTTCACGACGTTCAGCTACAACAACACTGAATTTTTCCAGCATTTCTTCAAGATCTACCAGTGCCAGCTCACGAGCCTGCGCACGCAGTGTACGAATGTTATTTAGTGCTTTAAGTGACTCACTCATGTCCGTCTCCAGAATCTGGGTTATAGAAAATCAACTAATAATGTCCTCATGATTATGAAGACTGCTTTGATTGGATTGTATACACCTGGTACATTACAGAAAAGTAGTAGTTAACGCAATAAATGACAAGAAGCCTGATTTTATTCTGGTCCGTTAGAGGGTCCTTTAAATCACCTTCGTTACTCTGTAACCGGACTATTTATATCAGAAAAAATCTGAAGTACTGCAAGGAAACGTAATTTTCTTTGTTTCAGGACTGTAAACCAGGTCGGAAAGCATTCATGATGATAAAATCCCGTTTCTCCGACGATGAATGACGAAAGATTGTTTTCGTTGATTAAGTATATCGCTCCCATCCATACGATACACAGCAGATTGATCGGGTAACAGAATTAATTGTTTAAGGAAATATAATGCAGATTGAAGATTTGTATCAAAAAATCGGACAAATCGTTTTTAGCTGTGGTCCAGACAATGCTACCGAGCTGTACGTAAAAGCAACACTATTTCCGGAAGAGGACGGTGGTGAATTTGAATTCGATTACCTGGATGCTGATAGTGAACCAGACTGGTTTGATCCTGATCCGCATGCCGTAACCGACTTGTCTGATTCATTAAGAGAGTTACAGCGCATTTTTATCGAAGAAAATACGAACAGGGGTATGGCAATGTGGACCAGATGCATGATTACCGTGAATGTTCCTGAGGAAAATATCGATATCGATTTTCAATATGAATAAACCCGTCAGCGCATAAGCCGGGATAATACTGGATCAGTTGTTAATTACAGGGAGGGGTAATGTGTGATTACTGAATCGATGACAGAGAAATCGGGGCATCTGGCATGGTGCGCTCTGGTTGCTCTTGAGCTGGCCAGGCATGACGGACAGGTAAGCTCCGAGTCCCAGGAGAATATTTTTCTGACACGCTGGCTGGCGACTGCTCTCAAACAACATCGTTTCCCACGAGAAGTGGCAACAGATATTCAATGGCTGCTGAAGCAGGGCAGGATGCTCGGAACAAGAGCCAAGCTGCGGCATAAACTCGATTATCTCTGGCGCTCCTGCACCGGCGACCTAACACAGCAGAATGATTTATTCCGTCTGACCTATGCGATCGAAACAGCCAAACAGATGAAATGGGTATATCGGCAACTCAGTGACAGAGAGTGGTCCGGGCGCAACGCTGCACCGATAAACCAGAATGTAAATGGTATTTATCTGCCCCGAACTTCACTAAATACCGCGTTCGATGGTGAAGGAAAGCAAATTACTCCTCTTACAGCAAGACTCACTGGCAACCTGGCAGGACTGGATAAACTGCTAAACCGTTGCGGATGGCGTCGTAGACTTGCTGACGGGGACAAATCCTCATCGGTGTATCTGTTGTTGGCCAACGCTGAAAACTCCAGTTCTGTATGGCCCGGCCGATGACTCTTAAGCATGAGCTCGGGTTAGGTTATTAGAGGGGGACAGGAGTATGTTCAACAGGCTCCTGTCATATTTCCGGGTTTTCAATTCTGGCTATTAGATTTTCCCCATAATTACGTATATTGCCGACAGCCCGACTCACCGGATGCCAGGCAAATGCTGATTCAGGAAGAACACCATGGTAAATGATCTCTTCAGCACGTTCTGAACGTGTTTCATTACTCAGCCATTCCCGTACTGCGTCTGGATAAAGTACCAGTGGACGCCGATCGTGTATGTCGACCATGCCCTGATTACTGTCCGCCGTGACAATCACGGTAAGCGTACAGTCAGAACCGTATTGACAGGATGACCCTGAGATTATTCCCCGGGCAGGGTGGCGCGCCACGGCAGTAACTCACCAACGCGGTTGACCGGCCAGTCGGCGATTACCGACAGCACATGGCGAAGATAACGTTCAGGATCGATGCCGTTTAACCGGCAGCTTCCGATTAAACCGTACAGCTGCGCGCCACGATCCCCGCCGTGGTCTGACCCGAAGAACAGGTAATTTTTCCGCCCCAGGCTCACCGTCCGCAGCGCGTTTTCCGCGATATTGTTGTCAGCCTCCGACCA
>NZ_CP024770.1:623454-641235 GCF_011395035.1 Pantoea cypripedii | reverse complement strand
CGTTTTTGTTTTACGCCCCCGGGGCTTAGCGACGCGGCCCTCATTTTTCCAGAGACGCATCCATTTAAAGAGGAGGTTGTCGTTAACATTATGCTGTCGTGCCAGGGCGGCAACGCTGCCGTTTTCCTCAAGGGTTTTAAGCGCCATGTGAACCAGCCGGAGCTTAAATTCGGGCGTATAGCGCTGGCGTGTCAGAGATGTAGAGTCAGTCATCAGGTGTCCACCTAACCGGAATAAGTGGACGCTTAAATTACAGGGAGAGACGAAATTAACCAGACGGTGCTGGCTGCACGCTTACCAATCACGAATCCTTCGTGGCCATGATCTTCATTGAACGGTCCCTTGCCAATAGCAGCAAAAAATAGTGGCTGCATACCAGCGTGGTATATGAAGTAGGGTTGTTTTTTGTTGCCGTCCTTTTTGTCGAGTAGGGTGCCGAAGTTACCTCCGACACCCCCTCTAAGAACCGTGCGTGAGAGTTTCCAGCTCACACGGCTCAAGCCTTAGCAAACACCACTGTGAAATGATGCGGCAGGAGCAGTCAGTCGAGATGATCTGGCTCGGACATAATCTGCCCAATTCGTGTCATATGGATTAAGTGCTGAGGCGACAAGTCTGTGACGGACAATCTTAATGCTCTGAGCGTGAATTAATCTCAAAGTCGTAATTTGTCCTGTAACAGTATCCCGATATAGACCGCTGAAAACCCAGTCTCTGGATTTCACCTGAGCGAAATATTTCTTCTTAATCCATCTCAGTCCCTTACGGGGATGTCTGGCCCTGGCCCACCTCCAGATAATTTCAAAGATCAGGTGATCCACATAAGTGAATACCCGCTTGGAAACAACATGACGGTGGTAGTTGGCCCATCCCCTGATCACAGGATTTAGCCTTGCGATTAATGACGCAACAGGCTGAGCTATCATTTGTTTAGCAATTGCTTTGACCTTCGCGATCAACGAGTTGATGCTTTTTCTGGACGGTTTAATGAGAAGTTTTCCGTTAGGATAACTTCTTATGTTCTGTCCAAGAAAATCGAAACCCTCAGAGACATGGGTAACCCGGGTCTTTGCTTTAGAAAGCTCCAGCCCACGTTCTGCAAGGAATGCTTCGACGAGAGGTATGACTTTATTGATCGTCTCCCGGCTGTCACCGGTAATAATAAAGTCGTCGGCATAACGGATCAGATGCACTTTGGCTGCTCTTCCCGCACCTGAACCTTTCCCCTGCCGTGGAAATTGCTTCCTCAGCAGGTGTTCCAGTCCATCCAGCGTCAGATTTGCCAGCACGGGTGAAATGATCCCTCCCTGAGGAGTGCCTGCAATTGTTGAGTGATAAGCCTGTTTTTCCATAAAGCCAGACTTTAACCATTTACCGAGAACTGTTTTGTTCATCGGAACATGGTCAATGAGCCACTGGTGGTCGATATTATCGAAACAGCCTTTAATATCACCTTCAAGAACCCATTCCGGGCTGCTTTGCCGTGCGAGATTAGCAAAGCATCTCTCGATAGCGTCAGCGCACCGTCGCATGTTCCTGAATCCGTAGGAGCCGCCATCCGCTGTGGTTTCCGCGACAGGATCAAGCGCCAGCAGAAATAGTGCCTGCATAGCCCGATCCTTAATCGTAGGGATCCCAAGCGGACGTCGCTTCCCATTGGCTTTTGGAATGTATATTCTCCTGAGCGGAGCGGGCGAGTAGCCCCGGGATTTGAGGGATAGAGCTCCTGCAAATCTTTTAGCTGGAGAGTCCCAGGTGATACCGTCAACGCCAGCGGTATTTCTGCCTTTGTTGCTGGTCACTCTGCGAGCCGCCAGAAATTTACCGCTCATCGAACGCGTCAGCAGGTAACTCAGAACACGAACTTTATTCCAGCGATTTTCCTGCACTGCCTTCACGATACGCGCCTGTAGCCGACTGACATTTGCCTCAATGTTCGGCCAGTTAATGGCATCCCACTGCTGACCATTGTCCGAGGCTGCACCAGCTTTCGCTATCATCTGCTTTTCCTCGTTCGTCGTTAATCAGGGTCTCACGTGACGTAAGACCACGGAGAAGTCTGCCCACTTTCGCGCCGGGTAATGTTTCAATCCGTATCCTGTTCATTACAAACAGGCATTCGCTTTTTCCCCGATCCTCTACCCACATAGCTGTCACTTCACCTTGCGGTGAAGCTTCCTAAACAAGGAGCTATTTGGGCTTACCGTGTTCCGCATAAATGACGAGAGTGGTTTAGGTTCCTCTTACGCTACCGGCGGCCATATTGCCCATGGCGGATGAGAATGGGACATCCGCTCCGACCGCAATAGAGTCCTGTCAGCATCTTTGGACCCCTCCTGGTTGACGATAGTAAACGAGATTCGCTTATGCTAACCATGCCACTCACCCTGGCTCCGACCCACATTGATGCTCGCAGGCATGCCGTCCTCTCACGATTCTGGCACTTACCAAATGGTAAAGGCTACATTGTCCGAGGGCTTTTGGACGGCCTGTTACCAGTCCGCCCGACCTCGTAGGGTACTGCCGATGGGACGGCAGGTTCGGTAAAAAAATATCTTCCGAACAATCACTTATGCGACTTCACGTCGCACCCATTCATACCAGCCATCTGCGGGCACAACCGCGCGGCCTCGGCTCCAGAGCGGCTTAAACATGCGGCTGGAGGCGGCTGTCTCGACGCGAGCATTGATAAGAGGCTGCTTCTGCCACCATTCCGGACCGTAACCCCAGAATACAGAGTCGAGGAATAGACTTTCATTCCTGGCATTAAGCAGCAATACCCGTGTGCCGGGGGCAACATTGAAACGCCCGATCGGCTCAGGGTCATAAAGTATCTCATCAGGCCTGATACCTGCAGCTTCAAAATAATCATCCCGGCTGCGGTACTGGGCGAAGCGTCCACACATAGCCACCTCCTGATCAAAGGATAGCGCTATACAGACTCCGGCAGGGCAATGCGATGCGGAATATCACTAATTCGTTTTATCTCATGGGTCACCACACCCACGATACGTATATCTTCCTCCAGGACCTGACCGCTATTGGTGACGATTCGCCACGGGTTAATAAGCACCGTTCCCCATTCATAATTACCGGATATCTCCAGCAACACTCTGCTGTCATCACAAGGGGATTTGTACTCGTCAATGATGCAGTGCTCTCCGCCACACTCGACCAGATAGCAGGTTTCACTGGTTGGCAGAATCTGCGTCAGCTTTTTAAGTACGAATGTCACTTCGCGACGGGCAGGTCCGAGTACCGTGTTGTGTATGCCGGAGACAACATTTCTCGTTTCATTGCCCATGATTTTTGAATCCCCTGTCCTGCGAACCATATTTTTCCCTTCCCGCTTTGATTGAGACCATCAACGACGCGCATCAGCGCCTCGCTGTTGGCTTGTGGACTGTATTCGTCAAAGAGATTGAGTTGAGCCACACCCTGGCTGAAAAAATCCCCCAGCATGACGCCGGCTTTCATATACCGATGGCCATCTATCCAGATACGATCGAGCGCATCCATAGCAACACGCACGATGTCACGTGTGTCATTTGATGGTGTGAGGAGTTTTCCCGTAATCTGGTTGCCGTAAAACACCTCGTTTTCAGCATGAGGGCTGGTACGCAGGAAAACGGAGATCTGCCTGCAATACTGTTTTTCCTCCCGCAGCTTCTCAGCCGCGCGTTCGGCATAGGCACACACTGCCTGGCGCATATCCATGAAATCCGTAATACGTGAACCGAAGGAACGGGAACAGACAATCTGCTGTTTAGTCGGGGCAAACTCTTCCAGTGCAAGGCACGACTCGCCGCGCAGTTCCCTGATGGTTCTCTCCATGACCACACTGAAATGCTTGCGCATCACCCAGGCAGAACTCTCTGACAGCTCAAGCGCAGTTTCAATGCCCATCAGGTTCAGCTTTTTGCCAATGCGTCGTCCGATCCCCCAGACATCTTCCACTGCAACATGTGCCATCAGCTTCCGCTGCCGGTCAATATTTGAGAGATCAACCACGCCTCCAGTTTTACTCCATTTCTTAGCCGCGTGATTAGCCAGTTTCGCCAGAGTTTTGGTCGGTGCGATACCCACCCCGACAGTGAGGTGCGTGTCCCGCAGCACCCGTTCTCTGATCATTCTTCCGAACTGCTCCAGCCCGATACAGTTCCTTACACCGGTCAGATTCAAAAAAGCTTCATCGATCGAGTAAATTTCCACGGCTGGTGCCATTTCTTCGAGCGTGGTCATCACTCTGTTCGACATATTGGCATATAACGCGTAATTCGAACTGAACACCTGCACCCTGTGGCGGCGCAGGTCATTTTTCATTTTGAAATACGGATCGCCCATTTTTATTCCGAGAACTTTGGCTTCAGCCGAACGGGCAATCACGCAGCCGTCGTTATTGCTGAGAACAACAACCGGACGTCCTTTCAGGTCTGGCCTGAACACGGTTTCGCAGGAGGCGTAAAACGAGTTCACATCAACGAGGGCGAACATGATCAGTGTGTCGACTTGATTACGTACATCACTACACCAAAGACATCGAGCTGATCCTCGTCGCCAATGATAATGGGTGTATAGGCACGGTTCATCGGAACCAGCTGAACGGTGGGGCGCAGTTGAAGACGTTTGACGGTGAACTCACCTTCAACGGCGGCAACAACTATCGCCCCGTGTTCGGCTTTGACCGAGCTGTCGACCACCAGCATGTCACCATCACTGATCCCGCCGTCAATCATCGAATCACCACTGACCTTAATGAAATAAGTCGCGCTGGGCCGCTGAACGAGTAAATCGTTGAGGTCGAGTTGCTGCTCAACATAGTCCTGCGCCGGTGACGGAAAGCCACAGGGAACGCGTTCAATAAAAAAGGGGAGGGCCAAAACAGCTCGGATTTCTGCAGGTCGGTACATCTTCATGGTGGCAATCTCATTATATACTGTATATATAAACAGTAATATTAAATAAGGGGATCGATCAAGTCTGGTTAAGGTACTTTTCAGGAAGAGATTGTCAGGGAAGGGAATTTAGTTTCCAGCAGTGGCCGGAAATGGCTGCTTTTAGCGTAAGAAGAGGGTGTCCATATTCTAACATTATGATTATTGGTTCATTTTATGAGCATAGACATTAATGTGACGCTTTAATGGCGTAACGATTCGCTTCAGGGTTCAAAGACGCATGTGTCTGACCAACGAGTACGGAGGAGAGGGGGAGATATTAAGATTTAAAATGCAGACGAGCATGTTCAGTGAGGCCTGAGATTGCATAACTGATGCGCAACCCAAACCAATACCCAGCTATTCTGAGCAACTTTTAGAGCAACTTCTTGTTCTCCCGTAAAAAATCTTTTTTCATCTAATGCTCAGTAATAGCAGCAAGTTTGCTCTCACGCTGTGTTCTACACACCAGGTAAGTCGTCATAACATCAGTGGCGGATCTGTGTCAGGTCTTCATCTGACAGTCCGGTAATTTCCTTCACTGACTGCAGAGACATACCGGTTTTGATTAACTTGCTGGCCACTTCCAGTTTACCTTCAAGCCTCCCTTTTTCTTCACCCATTTGCATACCTTCCTGGCGGCCTTTCTCAATGCCTTTCTGTTCCAGCTGCTGTGCAATTGTCATCAGTTCATCCTCATGCTGTGGCACTCTCTGCGCCAGATTACGTATGAAGGTTTCGGCGTCATCAGTCTCTCCCGCCTGTACCAGGTAGTTTATCAGCGAAATCAGCTGCTGTCCCGTCAGATGGCCGGTCAGTAAAGTGACCGCCAGTTTGTCCAGCAGGTCGGCCAGATCACGCCGATGAATGTGCTTCTGCAACAGGGTGAGCGCTGCCATGCTTCGGTGGTTCATGATGTCATCGTCAGGGATTACAGTGACATCAACCAGGGGGAACGAACTCCCGTAGAGCCGCCCAGCAAGCTCCGGGTCGTCAAACTCCTGCAGCCAGTCGGTAGAAAACGGATACGGGCTGCGCTTACCTGTATAGAACAGCACCGGAATAACAAGCGGCAGCTTTTTATGGCCTGCATCAAGATGACGCTGCATAGCAGCCACCGCATATCGCATCAGACGGAATGCCATGTGCTTATCAGGTGTGGACTGGTGTTCAATGAGCACCTGAATGTAGCCATCGCCTGCGGCCGTTTTCAGACTGTAGAGTACGTCACTATAGTAAGCACGGAGGTTTTCCTCAACAAAACTGCCAGACTCAAGTTTAAGCGTACTCAGATCGCAAATTGCGCGCAGCTCAGCAGGCAGATGCAAATCGATGAAATCTCTGGCTGTGTCAGGTTGCGTCAGGAACGCCTTAAAGGCCGCGTCATGCGGAACAGGTGTCGGCTTTTTCATCATCAGATCCATCCAGACTGGAAACTCTATTGTATCACAGTGAGTCTGGATCACCTGCACCGGGCAGGAGCAGCTTATCCCCGTATTTACGTAACCGAATATGAATCCATGAAATCAACCATCGCTCCGCTGTGAGCATCGACGTGCCGGATATAGCGCATCACCGTTTCCGGTTTTTTCCACGTACCTTCCTGCATAATCTGCGCAGTACTGTACTTTTTCGCCGCCATGTCCACTGCAGCACCGACTCGGGTGCTGTGCCCGGTCCATCCGCGGTAGCGGTTTTTGTTCGGCCGGGCACCATGCTCCGGGCCGGCCTCACGCCAGGCCCGGATAAAAATATCCTCGAGTGCCCGCGTTGAAAGCGGCTCAGCCGTAATGACAGTAGCCTTATTGGAACGGTGTACCGGTCCGAAGATGAAAGCATCCGGCTCGGATATCAGCCCCGATATGGTCAGCCATTCAGTCAGTCGCTGAGAAGACAACTCTCCCAGCGCCTTGATTAAACCGCCGGTCATTACGATGGTTTTGGTCCAGGCCACGTCAAGAATTATACGCCCGTCGGCAGCACGCGCGACGTCCCGAACGCGCAACCGTCCAAGTTCACTGAGGCGCAGCAGCGTCGCATAGGCCACATGAAGAAAAGCCAGGTCACGGATCTGCATCAGGCGGGAGGATCCAGTCCATTTCCGGTCAAGGGTCAGCAGGTCACCAATACGGAAAGGAATAGCCTGTCCCGCACGTTCACCGGAGATGACCGCCGTGCGGTTGATTTTCTTAACGGCACGGAAAATCAGCGGGGAGGTTCCCGGGGGCACCAGCCCTGCGTTACGGTGTAACATAGATATCAGCGCTGCATGCGTGCCAATAGTGGAAGAGGCACGGCCGATCGACTGCAGATTATGAAGGTAATCTCGCAGGTCTGCGGGTGACATAGGCAGAAAGCAGCGCCCATGTTCAGCTGCCCAGCGGCTGCAGATCCGCATTACGCTCAGCAGCTGATTCCAGGTATTGGAAGAGAAAGCCTCTCTGTCCCTGACAAATTCGCGTAACCGATCGGCAATGTCATCGTCCTCAACAGGTAACAAGGCCAAAGTGGGGGATATGTCTGTCATATTGTCCGTTATATGTGCGATTCAGCTGATGGCGTCGCTACGCAAATTCTGACTTACTTCGCGGGGAAGACCCCTGCAGATTTTACGTAGCGCTGTCTTACTTGTGAGCAGTGATATCAGTACCAGATCATGACAATCCCGCCACCCACGTCATCATACCCGGATCCTCCGAAGGATCCTAACTTCATATAAATCTTATTATATGAAGTTAGGATCGTAAAAGTGATCCAGTTGAAGAAGGATGCTGACGAGGAGGGGTAGACTGATAAAACGTTAATTATATAAGGTCAGAAATTGACAACAGCAACTGTTAACTCTGGCCAGAATAGAGATAATCTACAATAGATAAAGCGAACTATTCATTGGGGTCAGTTTATGAATTTTATCATGCCTTCATATTCTGATAAAAGTTTCATATATTTTTCTTTTTGGTTTTGATCTCGAACTGATAAATATACCATTATATCATTTTTTACGATCTTCTCTATTTGTTCGAATATTCCAATGGCTCGTGAAGACATAATCTCACCTCGCATATCATAATAAACTGAAGTGCAGGTTTTATCGAAATCAAGTGCCGGTCGGAAGCGTGAATAACCAGATTTGGAAGGGTCTAATGTTACTTTACACCTTGACTTTATGACATTAATTTTATCTACAAAACTCTTGAGCTTAAATTCAAGTCTGTCACTTTTATATAAGTACTCAATATCGCCAGAGGTAATAAATTTATCCAATACATTCCGCCAAGCTATAGCTCCTCCGTTATAACCTTCAATTGACGAAATGTCATAAAAGTCAGTGCCTGAATCAAAAGAAATAGACTTGGTGTCAAATTTAACAATAATTTTAACTGCGTTATTATGTCGAAATTCATTTTGGACTAATTCAAGTATCAAATCGGCCATATCATACATAAACTCGTCTTTAAAGACTTCACCATCAATGTAATTGCTAAGCTTACGTAAAATCACTTTGCCATAGCTGTCATTGAGCACTGTGTTCATTTCTCTGTAATCAAAATTATTAATATTGAATTCAATAGATGGGCCAGAGATAATATCTTGAATCAACACTGCCTCATCCGACTCAATATTAAAAGGCAACTCCAAGGAAGTTATAAGCCTTGGTATGATGTATTCAATGTCAGAAGCAAGACGTTCACAAAACTTTAATTGCTCATCTCTAGAGTAAGTGTCATCATCTGCAAAATCAGAAATAGTCTTAACCATTAGCCAGTTGCAGTCTCTTAGAGCTGGTATTAATGCAAAACCTTCCATTTCTCCGCCAAGACAATCTGGGATTAAGGCCAAAAGCTTAGCCCTGAAATCGGCATCTTTTATTAATAGTTCTGCCGAGCAAGTTTTTCCGACAATTACGTTATCATTATCAGAAAAACAATCATCATCAATTGAGAACAATGATTTGAAGGTTCTTGTTTTAGGAATAGAACCAGCATTTGTTATTGTTTGCTGATTTGCCGTGATTAGTTCATCTGATACAATAGTCATTCCCAGCTTAGTATTATTTGGATCTCCCCAGCAAATTCCAGATAAGATGATTAAAGCTGGGTTTGGATTGATGGCATTTGAAATAAATGCTTTGCATACATTTATTATTGAAAAGTTATTTATCGTTCCACTCTCACCGCTAAGATGAAGAACAAAAGCATTACCAATCATTCCAAAATAAGCACCACGATTATCTTCATCAATAGTAACTTTATAAATATTATTGATGATTGCATTTATAGCCGATTTTTCTTTGCTGTTGGATGTCAGAAGCAGGATAAAGTTTCCCTCCAGGACTTTTTTGTAATCACTTAATCTCATATTAATTCCCTTAT
This sequence comes from Pantoea cypripedii, assembly GCF_011395035.1. Classification (NCBI taxonomy): domain Bacteria; kingdom Pseudomonadati; phylum Pseudomonadota; class Gammaproteobacteria; order Enterobacterales; family Erwiniaceae; genus Pantoea; species Pantoea cypripedii. The sequence continues at coordinate 631,928 of NZ_CP024770.1, read as the reverse complement.
CAACTTGGTCTTAGTTTTACAACACAACCTTTTGGAGTAGCTTACACTTAGCAGAATAATGATTTCTAATGAAAACGTGTTAGTGCCTGAGCGGCTGCATTAATTTCTGATTGTTAGGCCAATTCGCGCTGCTCTTTAGAACATTTCCGAAATGGAAGGCTTGAGGAAGAGGTAAATCAGCCAACTTTTAGCAGGTGACAGCATCGCACAATCTCGGGTGCGTTTCTAGATCTTAAATTTAACATAATAAGTGTTACCCGTATTTTTATTGAGGGTCACATTTGATATTGTCACTTTTGGAGATGCGGATGTTTTCCTGGACTGTTATGTTGTGATCCCCAGATGCTGCCGGTACTTCACCGGACTCATTGCACCTAATGATATTTTGATTCGACTCTCGTTATACCAGCGTATGTACCTGTCCAGGAAGCACATAAAATCTTCCAGTGTTGTGCTCGCCCAGTTTCTGCCATAGTACATTTCATTTTTGACCCGCCCGAAGAAGCCTTCACACGCCGCATTATCCGACGAGCAACCCTTGCGCGACATAGACCTTATAAGACCCGATGCGTTGATACGATCCAGCCAGCCTGGCCATCGATAATGGCTGCCCCGATCGCTGTGTATCACCGGCCTTTCATTTTCTCTGAGCGTATCGATCGCATCATCCAGCATGGCATTCACCAGTTTTGCATCCGGCCGTGTTCCTATCGTCCAGCTCACCACTTTGCCATCAAAACAGTCGATGACTGGCGACAGATAGACCTTGCCGGCCGGAAGCTGGAACTCGGTTATATCGGTCAGCCACTTCTCATTTGGCCTGCAGGAACGAAAGTTTCTGGCGAGGAGATTTTCAGGTGCCTGGCCGATTTCTCCGCAGTAAGCGCTGTATCGCCGACGCCCCGCGCGCCTTACAATCAGCTGTTCTTCAGCCATCAGCCTGCGGACGACCTTTTCTGAGATATACGTGTTGTTTTCACGGAGCATCGCGTGGAGACGCCGGTAGCCATAACAGCGGTAATTTCCCTCAAAGATCTTTGCTATGGCTATGCGTATTTCCGCGTATTTGTCATGCAGACGAAGGCTCGCCTTGTGATAAAAATAGCAACTTCGGGCAAGCTGCAGAGCACTGAGCAGTTCAGCAACGGGATAAATTTCCTTAAGGGCATCAACGAGCTGGGTTTTCTCCCTGTTCTTCAGGGTCAGGACGCTGATGCCCATGTCTTTTTTTATCAGTTCATTCGCTTTTGTCAGGATGTCGCGTTCAAGCTGTAGCTGATGAACCTGCTGTTTTAGCTGCTTTATTTCATGGAGCAGTGCATCCTGTTGTTTATTCTGAGGGGCTGATTTCTGTTTACGCATGGATTGATAAGCCTCATCGTCGATCAGGTCTTTCTTCCATTTGTACAGGACCGGAACGCTGATACCTATCTTTTGTGCAACTTTAAGAGCCGTTCCCCGTCGGGTGCAGAGCTCGCGGACAGCCTGAGTTCTTTCTTCCTGACTGAAGCACTTATTGGTGTTTGACCGAATAATCAGCGGCCGCCGTCCCGGATAAATCTCTTCGATCCAGCTCTTGAGCACTTCGTTGCTGGGATAGCCAATGGCACGGCGCGTGTAGGCCAGGCAACCACCGTGCGTAAGGTAATGCTCAACCGCAGCGACTTTCTGCGCGTGTGAGTAGCGTTGTCTTGGTTTTAATTCCCTGGGTAAGTCGCCGTTTTCCTCAAAAATTCGAACCCACCGGCCAAGCTGTTTAACGGACGGATAGCCCAACTCTCTGACAACAACTGTCGGCCTTTTGCCATACCTGAAGTAGAGCTCCACGGCCCGGATCCGATCCTCATATGAGTGCATGAATTATCTCCCGAAGGTCCAGGAAATCGTCCGCACCTCCTTTAATCTAGTTCATAATTTCACCCAAATCCGGTGCGTTTGCCACTTTTATCTGGGAGATCTCTGCTGATGCTGGTGACCATGTCGAATAAAGAACTTCACCGCCTTCCCGTCATTCAGGCTGTAATCGAAAAGCTCCTGCGTCGCCGTGATGCGGCCTTTCAGCTTGACCTCACTGAACGCCAGGTTCAGCGACTGATGAACCGCTACCGGGAGTCTGGCGCCGCCGGTCTCACTAACGCACGGCGCGGTAAACCCGGCACGCATCGTATTGATGAGGCTCTGCGTCACCGCATACTGACGCTGCTACGTGAAAATTACGTCGGTTTCGGACCCACACTCGCCGCAGAAAAGCTCCAGGAGCGTCATGGGATTAAGATCTCCGTTGAGACGCTGCGATGCTGGATGACTGCTGACGGACTCTGGATCCCGCACGCTCGCCGTCAGCCCCGGATTTATCAGCCACGCCAGCGGCGGGATTGCCTGGGCGAGCTGATCCAGATTGACGGTTCACACCATGACTGGTTCGAAGGCCGCGCACCAAAATGCTGCCTGCTGGTTTACGTTGATGACGCGACCGGTCGTCTGATGCACCTGCGTTTCTGCCAGAGTGAGTCGGCCTTCGATTACATGATGGCCACGCGCGATTCGGCAAGCCGGTGGCGTTTTACAGCGATAAGCATGCTGTATTTCACGTCAGCCAGGCCGAAACGCGACGTACCGGCATGACACAGTTCGGACGCGCACTGCACGATCTAAACATCGACCTTATCTGCGCCAACAGCTCTCAGGCAAAGGGACGCGTTGAACGCGCCAACCTGACGCAGCAGGATCGGCTGGTTAAAGAGATGCGGCTGGAGAACATCACCGGCATTGATGCCGCCAACGCCTGGCTTGAGACTTTTTTCAGCGACTTCAACCGCCGTTTTGCCAGACCGGCAAAATACCCGAAAAACCTGCACCGCGCCGTCTCAGAAAGCAGCCCGGAGCTGGACGATATCTTTTCCTGGCAGACGCTGCGCACGCTCTCAAAATCACTGACATTTCAGTACGATAAGATTCTTTATCTGATTGAACCTACTGAAGAAAATTCACGCATTGCCGGGGAGAAAATCATGGCCTTTGATTACCCGGATGGCACGCTCGCATTCCGCCACGGCAGCAGAACCCTGGAATATCAGATGTTCGACAAACTGGATTGTATCAGTCAGGGCCGTATCGTGGACAACAAAAGGCTGGGCGCAGTGCTGAAGCTGGCACAGGAAGAACAGGATGAGCTGGAAGCCGCGGGGAAAAGAGAACGCAGCCGGCATATGCCCGGAAGGCGGGCGCAGATTCAGGCTCAGCTCAGGACAATCAATCCGGTTCTGACTGAGTCGTCGCTCTTCAGACCCGGCCTGAAGACATTTCCTTAAGGGCATCAACGAGCTGGGTTTTCTCCCTGTTCTTCAGGGTCAGGACGCTGATGCCCATGTCTTTTTTTATCAGTTCATTCGCTTTTGTCAGGATGTCGCGTTCAAGCTGTAGCTGATGAACCTGCTGTTTTAGCTGCTTTATTTCATGGAGCAGTGCATCCTGTTGCTTATTCTGAGGGGCTGATTTCTGTTTACGCATGGATTAATAAGCCTCATCGTCGATCAGGTCTTTCTTCCATTTGTACAGGACCGGAACGCTGATACCTATCTTTTGTGCAACTTTAAGAGCCGTTCCGCGTCGGGTGCAGAGCTCGCGGACAGCCTGAGTTCTTTCTTCCTGACTGAAGCATATATTTGTATTTGACCGAATAATCAGCGACCGCCGTCCCGGATAAATCTCTTCGATCCAGCTTTTGAGCACTTCGTTGCTGGGATAGCCAATGGCGCGGCGCGTGTATGCAGGCAACCGCCGTGCGTAAGGTAATGCTCAACCGCAGCGACTTTCTGCGCATGTGAGTAGCGTTGTCTTAGTTTTAATTCTCTGGGTAAGTCGCCGTTTTCCTCAAAAATTCGAACCCACCGGCCAAGCTGTTTAACGGACGGATAGCCCAGCTCTCTGACAACAACTGTCGGCCTTTTGCCATACCTGAAGTAAAGCTCCACTGCCCGGATCCGATCCTCATATGAGTGCATGAAGTATCTCCTGAAAGTCCAGGAAATCGTCCGAACCTCCTGAAAAACCCTATATTGACGCGGCGGTTAAAGGGCTGGGACTGGCTAATGTTTTCAGCGATATGGCAGAGCCATTACTATATTCTGGTCAGTTGATTTAACTATTATCTGACTTTATTCCACCTCATGAACAGTTCTTCCTTTATTACGCAAACAGGAATAACACCCCCGTAAACTGAGATGTTTTATAGATTTCATTCTTCCGATTTTTTTCCTGACTTAGTGAACGGATATTATCATGAAAAGGATGGATTTTTGATGAAACGGAGTAACTTCATTCACCATCAAGAACGTAGGGGATATTGAGTTTTCAGAGAACGTTAAGTAGTAGTTTTACAAAGTCAGTGAGTATGTGACTTAAAATGATTTTGCCATTTATCCATGCCATGCCTCCGTTACATCCGATAAAAATGGATGAGTGGAGTTCTTCTGAAAGCATATGCAACATATCTCGCACAGGACGAGCTAATGCAAAAAAATCTGATTTTTTTGCCAAGCATACTGAGTCTTTCGCAGATACCCGGATCTCCCCTGAGGCTATTTTTAGAAATGGCCCCATCAATATCAAAAAAAATGTTCTCATTGCACGCTCAATTAAAACCTGTTTGTGTTCGAAATGCTTACTTTGATCAGGTGATTATTTACTTCTGACTCGTACTATTCATTAAAATCCTCATGCTCTCAAAATGGGAAAAAATCAATATATTGATTTTTTCAAATAAATATCTGATATAATTATTTCATCTTTAGGCAACGAGAGTGTTTTCTGCATACTTCAGACGTAACATAGAGCCTATGACTAAATTCGCTCTCATCATACGCCGCTAGTAGCTTGTAATCACCAGTCATACTGAAGTTAAGTTCCCTCCTTTTAACCTCCGATGAGCTGATTTTTCTTCCACCCATGAAGTGCCTTGTATCAGCGATCAAGGTCAGATTTTTTGACATCATTGGCTCTCAGAGTAAGGTCGGTATCTATTAGAAGTATCCTCGGCACAAATCCGCAGCGTCAGATACGAACGACCGAGTTTAGTGTCGCTTCACACAATCAACACGCAGACAATATCCACTCATGCTTCCAGACGATGGTGATATATGCTTTCTTAAGCCAGGAATATAGAGTAGCAGAACACCAATCGAAAATAAACGGTGAGCTTTATCTCAAAATCGCAAAATTAATAACACATGTTTACTATATCAGCTATTATACATTGAAGTGATGATGTCGTTGAAGTGTGAAGAGTATTTATAGTTGTAACTCTTAATATCGAAAAGATACCGTATTTTAATATAAAAAATATAGATTGAGTAAGGCAACCAATAGTCAAATAACATATGTTAAAGGCGGTTCATATGAATTACTCTAAACTCATTATACATAGTATAATTGCTGGTTCAGCATATATCAGTGCTGTTTCATCCGCAATAAACATGAATGACTCAGACAAAGCCACTTCTATTATTAAAGATATGGCGGAAACAATTTGCGGACAAATGATTTATGACGGAAGGAAACATTCAGAATCCCTTTCTGCTGAAGCGACGGCAAAAGTAAATAATCTGCTCAGGCAGATAGCAGACGTTGGGGGGGTCATTAATGGAAATATCTCACAGAGTGGCTACTACGGCGTGTTGCAAGAGCAGTTAGGTACAACAATAAAGGACAATCAGGATTGCCGCGAACATATCTGGAATGACCTGAAAGGTACACTTACTCACCCGGTTACCCTACCCTCTGAGGAACCTATAATATGCAGTTCGGTCATGATAGATTCGAGTGGTAATCAGGTGAATGTGTCATGTACAAAATGAATAAAATGCTATACGCATCCCTTCTGATTGCAATATGGATAGCACCGGCCAGGTTGCTGGCAACAGATGCACCGCCATCGGTAAATTCTAGTGGGGGTAAATGCAGCCCGACACTTGTCAATAGTAATGGAAATACAATAATATTGACATGTTCCTTCATGCAAAACAATCAGGATGATAAGTTTAAAGTTGTACTGGGATATACGGCCAGAACGCCAATTTTGGATGGTCAAATTGACTGGCGTTTTGTTGATACAAATAATAGTGATATTACCATATATGTAGATAACAAGCAGAAAGTTTATGAAAACTTGAACACGCAATTTACAGATGAGATTCTCACTTTGAGACGAGGTCAGCATATATTCAGGATTGAAATAAGCTTCACCTATTTCCGACTACCAAATGGTTACCTGCCTGATCCTTCTGATGCAGACTGTACGATCGTGTTGGATGTTCAGGCTGCGGGCAAGGTGTTTCCGAAGTTTAATTTAAGACAGATGCCCGATGGAAAATTACTTCCGATAGATTGTAGTTTCACTATTTGAGAGTTATGGTCCTTGGTAAAAGTCATAAAAACGATAATACTCTTTATTACTCCTTTAGATTTCGGTGATACTTTTAAGCTTTGATATGTCAGGAGAACTTCATATTCTAAATATTAGGCAAAGTACATCAAACGGCCTGCTATCATTTCACTAACCATGATGTCAATGGAGTAAATAAATCAAGCATTTATTTTCCTAATTAGAAACCGCGTTGACGTGAAAAAAAACCTATCGCAACAGTCGGAAAATGCTGCGCCTCTGTATGAGATAAACAGAGATAAGATTGATAACCTTCACAGCATACTGACTGTATTCAGTAGGAAGTTATACTCCCTATTTATGAAAGTATTGATAATTTCATCATTGAAAGCCACTCATGGTATCGTTCAACCAATGGTATCAAAGAGATAATACTGTAAGCATCTTTACTAATTAAAACTTGATACTATTTGAATACTTTTATCTTCCAAATACCTACGCAATACACACTCCCATCCACAGTGGCAATCGGGCACAGGCAGATTCCGTCCGGGATACCATAAGCATTAAAATTTAGATCTACATAGTGTAGTTGGAAAAATCTATTATGTCCTGGGCTGAAAACTCCTGTACCTACCTGTACGAAAAATTATCTCTTATTAAATTTCATGTAACGGAATTTAATTGTAAAGTCGGGTCACAGAGTATAATTCCCTCAGGAGTAGTTAAAGGCATGGAGATGTAACTGGTCATTATGGTCAGCTAAAAAAACGACACAATAAGAAATGATGAAATTCTTAATCAAGCAATACTCTTATAAACTCTTATTCCCATACTGAAATAACGTCATATTCTAACTATTCTCATAGCAGTGATTTTTCTTTAACTCTATGTACTTTCTGAATTCATGTCCGACCTCGGCAGGCATTAACTTTATTCTGAACATAACAAACTCCATATTAGTATTCTTGAATTTAGACAGGAGTATTAAGAGTGCTAAACCTGGCTGATAGGCTTCATATATTTCTCCCAAAGAGAAAATAATAATATACTCAACTGGTGATCGTGAGAATTTGAGTAATCAAAAGTGTTACTAATGTGTTCATAAACGACCGTCAGATCTCCTGTGTTGACCTTATCATTGTATAGGTAACCGATAACTTTGTTTACGCCAGTGCTTCCTACAATAGCGTCGCCACTTTGATCGCCAATGTGAGTCCACTTGATATCAGACTCGATCCATTTGGCAATATGATAACGTTGTTCACTTATGCTCTTCATAACATCAGCCCTCATGAAAATCTTTCTTTATTTTATATAACATTTCACCAATAGGATACAAACATCTTAGATGTTGACTTTGACTTATGAGCGACTGTGCTGAACATTTGGTGTCAGGTGTCCCAGAAAGAGAAAGCTGCATCAGTTGCTGGTGAGGTACAGCAAAGAAGTGATCCGAACTGGTAATGAAAAATTCATAAATGCATTATCGAAATGCACGCCATGGTTTCACCTTACGTAGGGAATGAGAGTAATTTTGATGCGCTAGTGGATTGGTAAACTATCTTATAAGATATGGTCATCTGATGGCAGAACTCATATTGGGTGAAATTACACCACCATTGACCATATCTTAATAACTGGCTTAACAATGTCAGTAATTTATCCAGGATAAAGACCTATAAGGTAAAATTTCACCTTATTACTCCACAGATGCAACCGGTAAGTAAATCTCATTAATTGGTCCACTCTATTATCCTGAAAGGTCACTTAAAGAAGTGGCATAAACCAGATGTAATAGCCCCCGTTTAAACCGGACACTTCACCAGTAAGACATAGTCATAGAGCTATGTTTAAGGAGTGTCCTGTGCAAAGAATCGAAGTGATCACTGGCGAGCAAAAGCGTCGTCGTTATACTCCCGAAGAGAAAGCCCGTTTTGTTGCGCTCGCCATGCAACCCGGCTACACCGTCTCACTCGTTGCCCGGCAATATGGCATTACACCCAGTCTTCTTTTTAAGTGGAAACGGCTCATGAACGATGGTGGGAAGTCTGCGATCGCCGCAGGCGACGAGGTGGTCAGCGTCTCAGAG